>NZ_JBJQJO010000007.1:0-258166 GCF_046487395.1 Escherichia sp. WS1450 | reverse complement strand
GATGCGACGCTGACGCGTCTTATCATGCCTACAGGTCTGTGCCGAACCGTAGGCCGGATAAGGCGTTCACGCCGCATCCGGCAGTTGGCGCACAATGCCTGATGCGACGCTGACGCGTCTTATCATGCCTACAGGTCTGTGCCGAACCGTAGGCCGGATAAGGCGTTCACGCCGCATCCGGCAGTTGGCGCACAATGCCTGATGCGACGCTTGACGCGTCTTATCATTCCTACAAGTCTGTGCCGAACCGTAGGCCACATCCGGCATGTCACAAATACAGCGCCGGAAATATCAACCGGCTCACCCCGCGCACCTTTAACGCATCAGCCAACTGCTCAACATCTTCCGGTGTGGCGCTCGGCCAGCTTTGCGCTTCGCCATACACGCCGTGGGCATGAAACGCGTTCAGGCGTACCGGAACATCGCCAAGTCCCTTGATAAACGCCGCCAGTTCTTCGATGTGTTGCAAATAATCCACCTGGCCAGGGATTACCAGCAAACGCAGTTCCGCCAGCTTGCCGCGCTCTGCCAGCAAATAGATGCTGCGCTTAATCTGCTGATTATCGCGTCCGGTTAACTGTTGATGACATTCGCTACCCCACGCTTTGAGATCGAGCATCGCGCCGTCGCACACCGGGAGCAATTTTTCCCAGCCGGTTTCGCTCAACATACCGTTACTGTCCACCAGACAGGTGAGATGGCACAGTTGCGGATCATTTTTGATAGCAGTAAACAGCGCCACCACAAACGGTAGCTGGGTCGTGGCTTCGCCGCCGCTTACCGTTATCCCTTCGATAAACAGCACTGCTTTGCGGATATGGCTAAGCACCTCATCCACGCTCATGGACTGCGCCATTGGCGTGGCATGTTGCGGACACATCTTCAGGCAGGTATCACATTGCTCGCAGACCACAGCGTTCCACACCACTTTGCCGTCAACAATCTGCAACGCCTGATGCGGACACTGTGGCACGCACTCCCCGCAGTCATTGCAACGTCCCATCGTCCACGGATTGTGACAGTTTTTGCAGCGCAGATTGCAGCCCTGCAAAAACAGAGCCAGACGACTGCCTGGCCCGTCAACGCAGGAGAAGGGGATAATCTTACTGACTAAAGCGCATCTGCTGTTCATGGCTTATCACGCGCGGCTGGCGTTCCAGAATACGAGTGTTACGTGCGGCCTCTTCGCCCAGCCAGGTGGTGTTGGTACGTGAACCTTCGGCGCGATATTTTTCTAAATCCGACAAACGCACCATATAACCGGTAACGCGAACCAGATCGTTACCGCTGACATTGGCGGTAAATTCACGCATTCCGGCTTTAAAGGCACCGAGGCAAAGCTGTACCAGCGCCTGCGGATTACGTTTGATGGTTTCGTCGAGCGTCAGAATGTCGCTGATGCCGGAATAATAATAAGCATGATGCGGGGCGACGGTTTGCAGATGGGTGATCGGATCTGGCTCATCACCATACGGCAAGCGTGCGCCCGGCGTGGTGCCGATATCGGAACTGATCCCCGACTGTGCGTGTAACATGGCGCGTTTTTGCCAGCCATATTTCACGGGGGTATTGGCGACAAACTCCGCCAGTTGCGCGCTGATGCGATAACCCACTTCATTTGCAGCAGCTTCTTTACCGTAACGTGCGACAATTCCTTCTTTCTCACACAGTAAGTTAACTGCTTCCGCCAGTCCGTACATGCCAAACATTGGCACAAAACGTTCAGGGTTAATCAGCCCTTCTTTCACCAGGAAGCTATTCTCAAAGAAGTGTGATTGTTGATAGAGGAATTCACACCGCGCATCGATGATGGCGATCTGCTGCTGGCAGTAGTGCGGTAGAGTGCGCGTAAAGAAGTCATCCAGCGATTCGCTGCGCTCGGCAATGGCTTTCAGGTTAAGGCGTACCAGCGTGCTGCCACCACCCGCCAGCGGCAGTGAGTTGTAACAGCTCACAATCCCGTAGCCCCCTTTTGTGAAAATTTTATCATGCACCGGACCGTTGGCGATGTGCGGTTTGCTACATTCACAGATGTTCTTCGCCACTTCCAGCAGCAGGTCATCAGGGGTGATTTCAGGATCGTAGATAAAGGTCAGGTTCGGTGAAACCTGCTTCAGCTCTGCATCTGCACGTAAGATTGCACGGGTGATGGGCGAATCAGACGGGCCGATATTGGCGTGCATAAAGGCGTCTGGCAGGGTTCTGTCGAGGTAACGCCAGAAACGTTTTATTCGAATATCGATCTCGTCTTGTGTTAGAATTCTAACATACGGTTGCAACAACGCATCCAGTTGCCCCAGGTAGACCGGCATCGATGTGACCGACGGTACGTGGTGGTAAAGAATGGTCAGCAGAGAGAGTGCATCATCAAGATCTTTCGCGCCTTCCAGCTCCAGCCATTCGGAACCGTTCGCCAGAAAACGGGCGTAATCGGGTAAGACATAGCGCGGTTTGTACGGCGCATGACCTTCAAACATATCGCAGATTACACCTTCATCCAGCGCGCGGCGGGCTTCGGCAGGAAGCTGTGGGTAAGGCAGATTGTTTTCTGCTTCCAGTGCCAGAAAATGGCGCTTCTGCTCCGGGCTAAGCACTGGGCTGGTGACAATTTGCTGGCAACGTTGTTGCAGTGCATTTTCATGAGAAGTGGGCATCTTCTTTTCCTTTTATGCCGAAGGTGATGCGCCATTGTAAGAAGTTTCGTGATGTTCACTTTGATCCTGATGCGTTTGCCACCACTGACGCATTCATTTGAAAGTGAATTATTTGAACCAGATCGCATTACAGTGATGCAAACTTGTAAGTAGATTTCCTTAATTGTGATGTATATCGAAGTGTGTTGCGGAGTAGATGTTAGAATACTAACAAACTCGCAAGGTGAATTTTATTGGCTACAAGCCAGGAGAATGAAATGACTGATCTGAAAGCAAGCAGCCTGCGTGCACTGAAATTGATGGACCTGACCACCCTGAATGACGACGACACCGACGAGAAAGTGATCGCCCTGTGTCATCAGGCCAAAACTCCGGTCGGCAATACCGCCGCTATCTGTATCTATCCTCGCTTTATCCCGATTGCTCGCAAAACGCTGAAAGAGCAGGGCACCCCGGAAATCCGTATCGCTACGGTAACTAACTTCCCACACGGTAACGATGACATCGACATCGCGCTGGCAGAAACCCGTGCGGCAATCGCCTACGGTGCCGATGAAGTTGACGTAGTGTTCCCGTACCGTGCGCTGATGGCAGGTAACGAGCAGGTTGGTTTTGACCTGGTGAAAGCCTGTAAAGAGGCTTGCGCTGCGGCTAACGTACTGCTGAAAGTGATCATCGAAACCGGCGAACTGAAAGACGAAGCGCTGATCCGTAAAGCGTCTGAAATCTCCATCAAAGCGGGTGCTGACTTCATCAAAACCTCTACCGGTAAAGTGGCAGTGAACGCGACGCCGGAAAGCGCGCGCATCATGATGGAAGTGATCCGTGATATGGGCGTAGAAAAAACCGTTGGTTTCAAACCGGCGGGCGGCGTGCGTACTGCGGAAGATGCGCAGAAATATCTCGCCATCGCCGATGAACTGTTCGGCGCTGATTGGGCCGATGCGCGTCACTACCGCTTTGGCGCTTCCAGCCTGCTGGCAAGCCTGCTGAAGGCTCTGGGCCACGGCGACGGTAAGAGCGCCAGCAGCTACTAAGGCTTGATTTGCCGGATGACGCAGCGATGCTCATCCGGTTCCCCGATTACCTCGTCTCTTTTCCACGGGAGGTTACCTTGTTTCTCGCACAAGAAATTATTCGTAAAAAACGTGATGGTCATGCGCTGAGCGATGAAGAAATTCGTTTCTTTATCAACGGTATTCGCGACAACACTATCTCCGAAGGGCAGATTGCCGCTCTCGCGATGACCATTTTCTTCCACGATATGACAATGCCTGAGCGTGTCTCGCTGACCATGGCGATGCGAGATTCAGGAACCGTTCTCGACTGGAAAAGCCTGCATCTGAATGGCCCAATTGTTGATAAACACTCCACCGGTGGCGTCGGCGATGTGACTTCGCTGATGTTGGGGCCGATGGTCGCAGCCTGCGGCGGCTATATTCCGATGATCTCCGGTCGCGGCCTCGGTCATACTGGCGGTACGCTCGACAAACTGGAATCCATTCCTGGCTTCGACATTTTCCCGGATGACAACCGTTTCCGCGAAATTATTAAAGACGTCGGCGTGGCGATTATCGGTCAGACCAGCTCACTGGCTCCGGCGGATAAACGTTTCTACGCGACCCGTGATATTACCGCAACCGTGGACTCCATCCCGCTGATCACTGCCTCGATCCTGGCGAAGAAACTGGCGGAAGGTCTGGACGCGCTGGTGATGGACGTGAAAGTGGGTAGCGGCGCGTTTATGCCGACCTACGAACTCTCTGAAGCCCTTGCCGAAGCGATTGTTGGCGTGGCTAACGGCGCTGGCGTGCGCACCACCGCGCTGCTCACCGACATGAATCAGGTACTGGCCTCCAGTGCAGGTAACGCGGTTGAGGTTCGTGAAGCAGTGCAGTTCCTGACGGGAGAATATCGTAACCCGCGTCTGTTTGATGTCACGATGGCGCTGTGCGTGGAGATGCTGATCTCCGGCAAACTGGCGAAAGATGACGCCGAAGCACGCACGAAATTGCAGGCGGTGCTGGACAACGGTAAAGCGGCAGAAGTCTTTGGTCGTATGGTAGCGGCACAAAAAGGCCCAACCGACTTCGTTGAGAACTACGCGAAGTATCTGCCGACAGCGATGCTGACGAAAGCAGTCTATGCTGATACCGAAGGTTTTGTCAGTGAAATGGATACCCGCGCGCTGGGGATGGCAGTGGTTGCAATGGGCGGCGGACGCCGTCAGGCATCTGACACCATCGATTACAGCGTCGGCTTTACTGATATGGCGCGTCTGGGCGACCAGGTAGACGGTCAGCGTCCGCTGGCGGTTATCCACGCGAAAGACGAAAACAGCTGGCAGGAAGCGGCGAAAGCGGTGAAAGCGGCAATTAAACTTGCCGATAAAGCACCGGAAAGCACACCAACTGTCTATCGCCGTATCAGCGAATAACGGTATACTGATCTGATCATTTAAATTTGAAGCACTGAGTACGGAGAACATATGAAACGTGCATTTATTATGGTGCTGGACTCATTCGGCATCGGCGCTACAGAAGATGCAGAACGCTTTGGTGACGTCGGGGCTGACACCCTGGGTCATATCGCAGAAGCTTGTGCCAAAGGCGAAGCTGATAACGGTCGTAAAGGCCCGCTCAATCTGCCAAATCTGACCCGTCTGGGGCTGGCGAAAGCACACGAAGGTTCTACCGGTTTCATTCCGGCGGGAATGGACGGCAACGCTGAAGTTATCGGCGCGTACGCATGGGCGCACGAAATGTCATCCGGTAAAGATACCCCGTCTGGTCACTGGGAAATCGCCGGTGTCCCGGTTCTGTTTGAGTGGGGATACTTCTCCGATCACGAAAACAGCTTCCCGCAAGAGCTGCTGGATAAACTGGTCGAACGCGCTAATCTGCCGGGTTACCTCGGTAACTGCCACTCTTCCGGTACGGTCATTCTGGATCAGCTGGGCGAAGAGCACATGAAAACCGGCAAGCCGATTTTCTATACCTCCGCTGACTCCGTGTTCCAGATTGCCTGCCATGAAGAAACTTTCGGTCTGGATAAACTCTACGAACTGTGCGAAATCGCCCGTGAAGAGCTGACCAACGGCGGCTACAACATCGGTCGTGTTATCGCTCGTCCGTTTATCGGCGACAAAGCCGGTAACTTCCAGCGTACCGGTAACCGTCACGACCTGGCCGTTGAACCGCCAGCACCGACCGTGCTGCAGAAACTGGTTGATGAAAAACACGGCCAGGTGGTTTCTGTCGGTAAAATTGCAGACATCTACGCCAACTGCGGTATCACCAAAAAAGTGAAAGCGACTGGCCTGGACGCGCTGTTTGACGCCACCATCAAAGAGATGAAAGAAGCGGGTGATAACACCATCGTCTTCACCAACTTCGTTGACTTCGACTCTTCCTGGGGCCACCGTCGCGACGTCGCCGGTTATGCTGCGGGTCTGGAACTGTTCGACCGCCGTCTGCCGGAGCTGATGTCTCTGCTGCGCGATGACGACATCCTGATCCTCACCGCTGACCACGGCTGTGATCCGACCTGGACCGGTACTGACCACACGCGTGAACACATTCCGGTACTGGTTTACGGCCCGAAAGTAAAACCGGGCTCACTGGGTCACCGTGAAACCTTCGCGGATATCGGCCAGACTCTGGCAAAATATTTTGGTACTTCTGATATGGAATATGGCAAAGCCATGTTCTGATGGATTTGGGCGGAGCGTTGACTCCGCCTTTGTTATGTCACAAAAAGGATAAAACAATGGCTACCCCACACATTAATGCAGAAATGGGCGATTTCGCTGACGTAGTTTTGATGCCAGGCGACCCGCTGCGTGCGAAGTATATTGCTGAAACTTTCCTTGAAGATGCCCGTGAAGTGAACAACGTTCGCGGTATGCTGGGCTTCACCGGTACTTACAAAGGCCGCAAAATTTCCGTAATGGGTCACGGTATGGGTATCCCGTCCTGCTCCATCTACACCAAAGAACTGATCACCGATTTCGGCGTGAAGAAAATTATCCGCGTAGGCTCCTGTGGCGCTGTTCTGCCACACGTAAAACTGCGCGACGTCGTTATCGGTATGGGTGCCTGCACCGATTCCAAAGTTAACCGCATCCGTTTTAAAGACCATGACTTTGCCGCTATCGCTGACTTTGACATGGTGCGTAACGCAGTAGATGCAGCTAAAGCACTGGGCATTGATGCTCGCGTTGGTAACCTGTTCTCCGCTGACCTGTTCTACTCTCCGGACGGCGAAATGTTCGACGTGATGGAAAAATACGGCATCCTCGGCGTGGAAATGGAAGCGGCTGGTATCTACGGCGTCGCTGCAGAATTTGGCGCGAAAGCCCTGACCATCTGCACCGTGTCTGACCACATCCGTACTCACGAGCAGACCACTGCCGCTGAGCGTCAGACCACCTTCAACGACATGATCAAAATCGCACTGGAATCCGTTCTGCTGGGCGATAAAGAGTAATTGTGTTTCGCTGAAAGGCGAACGTCGTGTTAAGCCGGAGTGGGAGACCGCTCCGGCTTTATATTATCTATTCATTTCTCTCTCCAGCTTGAATATTTTCGCTATACTTTTCAGTGAAATGTGTTAATAAATCTATTCAAGTATCTATTCACGAATCTATTCATTAATGAGCGAACTGACCGATCTTTTATTGCAAGGGCCGCGTTCTGCCCCGGAATTGCGCCAGCGTCTGGCAATCAGTCAGGCGACGTTCTCACGCCTTGTTGCCAGAGAAGATCGGGTGATTCGCTTTGGTAAAGCACGGGCAACGCGATATGCACTGCTGCGTCCTTATCGCGGAATTGAGCGTATTCCCGTATGGCGAGTGGACGATGCCGGAAAGGCGCATAAATTCGCCGACATCCGGTTGTGCTGGCCGCAGGGAAGTTGTCTGGTAACAGGCGCAGATGGCGACGAACAGTGGTTTGATGGTTTGCCCTGGTATTTGACCGATCTGCGACCGCAGGGGTTTTTGGGGCGCGCGTGGGGCAGGAAGTTAGCCGCGCAACTGAATCTTACTGAAGATATCCGTCTCTGGCAGGAAGAAGATGTGCTCTACGCCCTGACCGTATTTAGCGGTGAATACACCGGCGGCTGGCTGGTCGGGGAGGGGAATTATCAGCGATGGATTACTGCACAACGCCCTGCGGCAATTCATCTGGATCAAAAACTCACCCGTTATGAACAACTGGCGCATGATGCACTGGCAGGAGAAATTGTGGGTTCTTCTGCGGGCGGCGAGCAGCCAAAATTTACCTGCTATGCACAAACGCCGTCAGGCAATAAACATGTGCTGGTTAAATTCACCGTGCCACAGCAAACCGCGGTCAGCCAACGTTGGGGCGACTTGCTTATTGCGGAATCTATTGCCGCGCAAATCCTGCGCGACGGTGGGATCCACGCCATCGAGTCAACGGTGCTTGTAACAAGTAACAGGCAGGTATTCCTTGAAGCGGAACGATTTGACTGCAAAGGTAACGATGGTCGCTTGCCCATTGTGTCGCTGGAGGCGGTGCAGAGTGAGTTTATCTCTTCTCCGGGATCGTGGCCGGAGGCTATGCGCCGTTTGTGTGAGCAACAACTTGTCACTCACCAGAGCGTGGCGCAAACAGAAGTGATCTGGGCGTTTGGGCGACTTATCGCCAACAGCGATATGCACGCAGGCAATTTATCATTTTATTTATCTGAACCACCATTTGCGCTGACGCCCGTCTACGACATGCTGCCGATGGCCTATGCACCAAACAGCGCCGGAATGTTGCGTGATGCTGCCATTGAGGTGAGGTTTGATCTTAACGTCAGTAAAAGTGCATGGTTAACGGCGATCCCGCTGGCGCAGCAGTTCTGGCAAACGGTCGCCGGAGATCCGCGTATCAGCGAGGCATTTCGCCACATTGCACAAGAAATGCCGGAAAAAATCCGGCAAATCGAAGGGAAAGTTGCCCGCATGGGCGGGTAACTACCGCACTGCCCCCGCTATCCATGCCGACAACTCCCGTAGCTCTTTTTCCTGTTCCGGGAAGTCAACCAACAGCGCTTCGCACTCCTGTTGCAGCATATCTGCGCGGTACAGGCAGCCTTGCAGTCGTCCGGCGAGGGCTTCCAGCGGCGCGGGGTTGAGGCTGTCGGTAAACACCTGGGCGCGGGTGATATGGCCTTTTTCAACGTCGAAATGCAGTTCCACACCGCCCCAAGTAAAGCGTTCATCCAGCAGATGCGAGAATGCCGGAGCCTGACCGAAGTTCCATTCCCAGCTACTCTGGCGGGCAAAGGTTTCGGCGAAGTTTGGCAAGTCTGGCGTTTTGTCCGGGGAGATGATTTCTGCTTCCACGCGCTCGCCATAATGGGCGAAAAAGGCCTCGGTTATGGCCTCGCAAACCTGCTCATGGGTGATCCCCGGCAGCAGCTCGGTGAGGTTGGTCACGCGGGAACGTACCGACGTAATGCCTTTCGCCGCCAGTTTCTTTTTATCCGGATTGAGATAGTTTGCCAGGCGGCTAAGGTCGGCATTGAGCAGCAAGGTGCCGTGGTGGAAGCCGCGATCTTTGGTTTCGCGATAGGCCGAGCCTGAGACTTTGCGGTCGCCTTCGGCGGTTTTCACCACCAGATCGTTACGTCCGGACGCTTCGGCGGTGACGCCGAGCGCGTTCAGCGCATTAAGCACAATCGACGTGGAGATAGTTTTATCGTACTCCGGCTTGCCAGCCATAAAGGTAAAGCAGGTATTGCCGAGATCGTGGAACACCGCGCCGCCACCGCTGCTGCGCCGCGCCAGGCGGACGTTATCTTCTTCCATCCGCCGGGTATTACACTCTTTCCACGGGTTCTGCGCGCGACCAATCACTACCGTGTCGGCATTGCGCCAGAGAAACAGAACGCGCTGCGTGGCGGGCATCTGGCGAAAAATACACTCCTCCACCGCCAGGTTAAACCACGGGTCGTAAGAGTCAGAGATGAGCAGGCGTAATGTGGACATAACGATTTCCTTTCTTGTAGTAATGGGTCACTCTTTTTTCTCGCTTTCTTCCTCTTCCGGCACCGGTTTGCTGGCGGTTAACAGGAAGGGCGATTGCTGCCAGCGGGTGCGTTTACCCTGTAGCAGCGTGCGGGTCAGCACTACGCCGATTGCCAGTGAGAGCAGCAACATCAGGCGTAAAATGTTAGTGGTGTTATCCACCTGTTGGGCTTCGGTGGCGAGCGTATGGGTGTCGAGCGTCAGGCGCAGATAGCCGAGCGGTCCGTTTTTCCCGGCAATTGGTTCGACAATCTGCTGGTTAAAATAGCCGCCCGCTTTTTTGCCGTCGAGCGCCAACCGGTCGCGCACTTCGACGCTTTCGCCAGAACGGGCGATAAGATCGCCTTGTTCGTCATACACGCCCGCGTCGAGGATGCGGCTTTCATCCGTTAACTGATCGAGGATCGCCTGAATGCGTTTTTCATCCGGTGAGTCGGTACGCATCAGCGGTGCAACGTTCAGCGTCACCTGACGCGCCAGGGTGCGGGCCAGTTCTTCCAGCTGTGGATTACGCTGTCGCTGGTGGTTTTGACTAAACCATGACGCTCCCTGCATCAGCGCCACTAACAAGGCAAGACAGAACAGGACAATCACTGCCCGATGCAGCCGGAATTTCAGTTTTGTGCGAGCCATCTTCCACCCTTTGAAAATTTGAGACTTAATGTTGCCAGAAGCAATGGATACAAGGTAGCCTCATGCGTTATTTTCCCTGCTTCGAACGATTTTACAGGAGCCTTAATGCCTAACATTACCTGGTGCGACCTGCCTGAAGATGTCTCTTTATGGCCGGGTCTGCCTCTTTCATTAAGTGGTGATGAAGTGATGCCACTGGATTACCACGCAGGTCGTAGCGGCTGGCTGCTGTATGGTCGTGGGCTGGATAAACAACGTCTGACCCAATACCAGAGCAAACTGGGCGCGGCGATGGTGATTGTTGCCGCCTGGTGCGTGGAAGATTATCAGGTGATTCGTCTGGCAGGTTCACTCACCGCGCGGGCTACGCGCCTGGCCCACGAAGCGCAGCTGGATGTCGCGCCGCTGGGGAAAATCCCGCACCTGCGCACGCCGGGTTTGCTGGTGATGGACATGGATTCCACCGCCATCCAGATTGAATGTATTGATGAAATTGCCAAACTGGCCGGAACGGGCGAGATGGTGGCGGAGGTAACCGAACGGGCGATGCGCGGCGAACTCGATTTTACCGCCAGCCTGCGCAGCCGCGTGGCGACGCTGAAAGGCGCTGATGCCAATATTCTGCAACAGGTGCGTGAAAATCTGCCGCTGATGCCAGGCTTAACGCAACTGGTGCTCAAGCTGGAAACGCTGGGCTGGAAAGTGGCGATTGCCTCCGGTGGCTTTACTTTCTTTGCTGAATACCTGCGCGACAAGCTGCGCCTGACAGCCGTGGTAGCCAATGAACTGGAGATCATGGACGGTAAATTTACCGGCAATGTGATCGGCGACATCGTAGACGCGCAGTACAAAGCGAAAACTCTGACTCGCCTCGCGCAGGAGTATGAAATCCCGCTGGCGCAGACCGTGGCGATTGGTGATGGAGCCAATGACCTGCCGATGATCAAAGCGGCAGGGCTGGGGATTGCCTACCATGCCAAGCCAAAAGTGAATGAAAAGACGGAAGTCACCATCCGTCACGCTGACCTGATGGGGGTATTCTGCATCCTCTCAGGCAGCCTGAATCAGAAGTAATTGCCTGCCCGTCATCCTGCGGGCGGCACAGCATTAACGAGGTACACCGTGGCAAAAGCTCCAAAACGCGCCTTTGTTTGTAATGAATGCGGGGCCGATTATCCGCGCTGGCAGGGGCAGTGCAGCGCCTGTCATGCCTGGAACACCATCACCGAGGTGCGTCTTGCTGCGTCGCCAACGGTGGCGCGTAACGAGCGTCTCAGTGGCTATGCCGGTAGCGCCGGGGTGGCGAAAGTCCAGAAACTCTCCGACATCAGCCTTGAGGAGCTGCCGCGTTTTTCCACCGGATTTAAAGAGTTCGACCGCGTATTAGGCGGCGGGGTGGTGCCGGGAAGCGCCATTCTGATTGGCGGTAACCCAGGTGCGGGGAAATCCACGCTGTTGCTGCAAACGCTGTGCAAACTGGCGCAGCAGATGAAAACGCTGTATGTCACTGGCGAAGAGTCGCTGCAACAGGTGGCAATGCGCGCTCATCGCCTTGGCCTGCCGACTGACAATCTCAATATGTTGTCGGAAACCAGCATCGAGCAGATCTGCCTGATTGCCGAAGAAGAGCAACCGAAGCTGATGGTAATTGACTCCATCCAGGTGATGCATATGGCGGATGTTCAGTCATCGCCTGGCAGCGTGGCGCAGGTGCGTGAAACGGCGGCTTATCTGACGCGCTTCGCCAAAACGCGCGGCGTGGCGATTGTCATGGTTGGGCACGTAACCAAAGATGGCTCGCTGGCTGGCCCTAAAGTGCTGGAACACTGTATCGACTGTTCGGTGCTTCTGGATGGCGATGCCGACTCCCGTTTTCGCACCTTACGCAGCCATAAAAACCGCTTCGGCGCGGTGAATGAGCTGGGCGTCTTCGCGATGACCGAACAGGGGCTGCGTGAAGTTAGCAACCCTTCCGCCATCTTTTTAAGCCGCGGTGATGAAGTGACCTCCGGTAGCTCAGTGATGGTGGTATGGGAAGGAACGCGTCCACTGCTGGTGGAGATCCAGGCGCTGGTCGATCACTCGATGATGGCGAATCCACGCCGCGTCGCAGTAGGGCTGGAGCAAAACCGTCTGGCAATCCTGCTGGCGGTGCTGCACCGTCACGGTGGGTTGCAAATGGCCGATCAGGATGTATTTGTTAACGTGGTCGGTGGCGTGAAGGTAACCGAAACTAGCGCCGACTTAGCGTTACTGCTGGCGATGGTTTCCAGCCTGCGCGACAGACCGCTGCCGCAGGATCTGGTGGTGTTTGGTGAAGTCGGGCTGGCAGGGGAGATCCGCCCGGTGCCCAGCGGCCAGGAACGAATCTCTGAAGCGGCGAAACACGGTTTTCGGCGGGCGATTGTTCCGGCGGCTAACGTGCCGAAAAAAGCGCCGGAAGGGATGCAGATTTTTGGCGTTAAAAAACTCTCCGACGCGCTTAGCGTGTTCGACGACTTATAATGAGAGATACGGAGGGAGATATGTCGTCATTTGATTACCTGAAAACTGCCATCAAGCAACAGGGCTGCACGCTACAGCAGGTAGCTGATGCCAGCGGTATGACCAAAGGGTATTTAAGCCAGTTACTGAATGCCAAAATTAAAAGCCCCAGCGCGCAAAAGCTGGAGGCGTTGCACCGTTTTTTGGGGCTTGAATTTCCCCGGCAGAAGAAAACCATTGGTGTCGTATTTGGTAAGTTCTACCCGCTACATACCGGACATATCTACCTTATCCAGCGCGCCTGTAGCCAGGTTGACGAGCTGCATATCATTATGGGTTTTGACGATACCCGCGACCGCGCGTTGTTTGAAGACAGCGCCATGTCGCAGCAGCCCACGGTGCCGGATCGTCTGCGCTGGTTATTGCAAACCTTTAAATATCAGAAAAATATCCGTATTCATGCTTTCAACGAAGAGGGCATGGAGCCGTATCCGCACGGCTGGGATGTGTGGAGCAACGGCATCAAAAAGTTTATGGCTGAAAAGGGGATCCAGCCGGACCTGATCTACACCTCGGAAGAAGCCGATGCGCCACAGTATATGGAACATCTGGGGATCGAAACGGTGCTGGTCGATCCGAAACGCACCTTTATGAGTATCAGCGGTGCGCAGATCCGCGAAAACCCGTTCCGCTACTGGGAATATATTCCCACCGAAGTGAAGCCGTTCTTTGTGCGTACCGTGGCGATCCTTGGCGGCGAGTCGAGCGGTAAATCCACCCTGGTAAACAAGCTTGCCAATATCTTCAATACCACCAGTGCGTGGGAATATGGTCGCGATTATGTCTTTTCACACCTTGGCGGTGATGAGATCGCATTGCAGTATTCCGACTACGATAAAATCGCGCTGGGACACGCGCAATATATTGATTTTGCGGTGAAATATGCCAATAAAGTGGCGTTTATTGACACCGATTTTGTCACTACCCAGGCGTTCTGCAAAAAGTACGAAGGGCGTGAGCATCCGTTCGTGCAGGCGCTGATTGATGAATACCGTTTCGATCTGGTGATCCTGCTGGAGAACAACACGCCGTGGGTGGCGGATGGTTTACGCAGTCTCGGCAGTTCGGTGGATCGCAAAGAGTTCCAGAACTTGCTGGTGGAGATGCTGGAAGAGAACAATATCGAATTTGTGCGGGTTGAAGAAGACGATTACGACAGCCGTTTCCTGCGCTGTGTGGAGCTGGTGCGGGAGATGATGGGGGAGCAGGGATAACCGTGACGAAACGGCTCAAAGGCGAGGTATAAAATGAGTTTTTTTGATGAGTTGAAAACCTCTCTGGAAGAGGCTGTTGAGATTAGAAAGAACCTGCACGGGTGACCCACTACGAAATTGCGGATGCTAAGGCTATTCGTGAGCAACTTCATACTCCAACTGACCGGTTGCGTAGCCAGAATGCAATCAAATCTGACAGTCCGCTTCGGCGCGCGCTTTGGTGTATTTACCGGAGTAAATCAGCGTGCCATGGAAAATTATGCGCAGCGCTTCTGCTGATTTGCGTACCTTCGCTGATGAGAAGTCCTGCACTGGCGTGCTGCGCGTAATAGTCCGCCATCATGTCAGTCGTAACGTCACCCGCACGGGAACGTGTCATCGGTGGCATTACAATACGGTTTTTTAATGGCAACGCATTCAGCGCATATTTAGCAAATTACGTAATGGGTCCCTTGCGCGGTTATTTGTACAGTTCGGCACTCATGGTGACGGTATTGCCCATGCGAGCGCTGGTGATTTTGTATTCAGAGGCGTTTATCTCTTTCGCTTTCTGCGCAATAACCGCTTCCGCAGAATCCAGTGTTGTACCGGTTGCTGTTACGCTTTGCGCCGATGCGTTAAACGCCGCGACAGAGAAAAGAGAAGCTGTAAAAATTGCGATGATCGTTTTCATGTTTATATTCCAGAGTGTCTTAATTGTTTGGCGTTTATTAACGCGATGGGGAGAGAATACGCCTGCTGCCTGATAACATAAATGATACAAATGACAATAGACTATTCTGATTTTGTTAATAATCAGACGCCGGACGTTCCGACGCCTGTCGATTGCATCAGGCAACAAAGTTGTCCTTCAGCGCTTTGAGACCATCCCGATAGATGCCGGTAAACAGCGCTTCGGCCTCTTCGTTCGTCACATTCACCGGGGTGAATTCACCGAACCATTCCACACGGGAAACCTGGCTGTCGGCGGTTTCATGAACGGTAATGGTGGAGAGGTAATCCACCACCGGGAACGGTGCCTGAATAATGGAATAGGTATAACTGCGTTGACGGTTATCAAACGCTTCCAGACGTTCAACCACAGTGCCGCCGTCAGAGGTTGTCAGCGAACGAACGCGACCGCCTTCTGTCACTACGCTTTTCGGGATGAACGGCAGCCAGTCTGGCAGCGCATCAAAGCCGCCCATCAATTGCCATACGGCGTCGGCAGAAGCCGGAATTTCGATCGATACAGTTGTTTTAGCCATGATAATTTTCTCTTAATTTATAGGGTTACATAGTCAGGGTGTCGACGACACCGCCATCGACGCGCAGGGCTGCCCCTGTGGTTGCCGAGGAAAGCGGTGACGCGAGATAAACCGCCAGATTCGCTACTTCTTCCACATCCGCCGCACGCTGGATGATGGAACTCGGACGCGAGGTTTTAACAAACTCATCGGCCTGTTCACGCGCACTGCGTCCCGATTGTGCAGCGGCATCCGCCAGCATCTCTTTCAGGCCATCGGTAAAGGTTGGCCCTGGCAGAATGGCGTTGACGGTCACACCGGTCCCTGCCAGTCGTTTCGCCAGACCATGAGAGACCGCCAGATTCGCGGCTTTGGTGACGCCGTAGTTGATCATGTCGCCAGGGATTGCCACGCCGGATTCGGACGAGACAAAGATAATCCGCCCCCAGCCCTGTTCCGTCATGCCTGGCGCATAGTGACGCGCCAGACGAACGCCGGAGAGGACGTTGACGTTATAGAAGTGCAGCCACTCATCATCCGGAACGCTAAAGAAATCTTTATCGTTGAAAATGCCCAGATTATTGACCAGCACATCAGCCGTTGGGACTGCAGCGATCAGCGCAGCCACGCCGTCTTCGGTGCTGAGATCGGCCACCACGCCACGCAGTGACGCCGTGGGAGTTTGTGTCGCAATCGCAGCCATGGCGTCATCAACGCCGCGCTGTTTACGGCCGACGACAACCACCGTTGCGCCTGCTTTTGCCAGTCCGGCGGCGATACCCTGCCCAATGCCGGAGGTTGAGCCGCTGACCACCGCGACTTTACCTGTCAGATCCAGTTTCATCGTTTTCTCACCAGGTTGATTAACGGGTCGGCAGCGGAGCGTTTTCCGCAACCAGATTTTGACGGCGCATTTCTGCCCAGAATTCAGCCGGAACAGGCGCATTCAGTGCAGCCAGATCTTCTGCCATACGGCCAGGACGGCTGGAGCCAGGAATAACCGCCGCAACGGCCGGGTTTGCCAGCGCGAACTGCAGCGCAGCTGCTTTAACGTTCACATTGAAACGTGTGGCAATGGTGTTAATTTGCGCCACTTTCTGCTGGATGGCCGCAGAAGCTTTCTGATATTCAAAGTGCTCGCCGCCTGCCAGTACGCCAGAGCTGTACGGACCGCCCACAACAATATCCACGTTCTGTTCCAGTGCTTCTGGCATCAGGCGTTGCAGCGCACGTTCGTGATCCAGCAGGGAATAACGCCCCGCCAGCAGGAACGCATCCGGCTTCGGTTCGTCCAGCGCCAGCGTCAGTTCGCAAGGTTCGACGCGATTCACACCCAGTCCCCAGGCTTTAATCACACCTTCGTCACGCAAACGTGTCAGTGCACGAAACGCACCGGTACGAGCAATGTTGAACTGCTCCAGCCAGCTGTCACCGTAGAAGTCCTGCGCCGGGTCGTGGATCCAGACAATATCCAGACGATCTGTTTTCAGGCGTTTCAGGCTGTCTTCAATCGAGCGCAGCGTGGCGTCAGCAGAGTAGTCATTCAGAATTTTGTTTTTCAGGCCATGTTCGAACAGGCCACCTTTTTCACCGAAATCACGTTTTGCCGGATCTTCCATTTCGTCCAGCATGATGCGGCCGACTTTGCTGCTCAGAACGTATTCATCACGTGGATACTGAGACAGCGCTTCGCCCATGCGGATTTCAGAAAGGCCAGAGCCGTACAGCGGCGCGGTATCAAAGTAACGCACGCCCAGGTTCCAGGCTTCGCTCACGGTGGCGTGGGCCTCGTCTTCCGGAATGGCACGGAACATGTTGCCGAGTGGTGCGCCACCTAAGCCAATTTTGCCGGGAAGTAAATTTTTGATGCTCATAAGATGTCCTCAATTATTCGGTTTGGGTTAGGGCGTTTTTTTGCTATCGCCCTGTGACGTGGATCACAATACCTTGCGAGGTTGTGACTTGATAGGACATAATTCGTCTGACTTAAGTCCTTTGAGGTCTAACATGATTGATTTACGCCAACTGAAGTACTTCGTGGTGGTCGCAGAAGAAGAGCACGTGGGACGCGCAGCCGAGCGATTACATATCTCGCAATCACCGCTGAGCCGCCAGATTGCACAACTGGAAGAACGGCTGGGGCTGACGCTGTTTGAGCGTAATCAGCAGCGCATTCGCCTGACCGCTGATGGACAGACATTCCTTGCCGAAACACGTTCATTGCTGACACACGCCAACCGTCTGGAGTCGTTAGGCAAACGCCTGGGACGGGGGGAAGATGGTGGCTTGTGTATTGGCTATATCGAAAACGCCATGCATTCCGGTGTGCTTTCTACGGCGCTACGTACGTTACGTGTATCGCGTCCGAATGTGCATATCGCACTTTACAGCCAACCACCGGCTACCCAGATTGAAGGCCTGCGCCAGCGCAGTCTCGATTTTTCTCTGGTCGATACGCCGCCCACCGACAGCGAGCAGGATCTGGAATATATTCAGGTTCTGGATGATCGAATGTTGTTGGCCTTACCGCAAAATCATCCTCTGGCGCAGGAGGAAAACCTTGTCGCGTCACAACTTGGCGATGAGCAGTGGATTGCGGTGATTCATAACGACGATGCGCATTCTCGCGATCATTTTGTCGCCGCCTGTGTTAACGCCGGGTTTAATCCTGATATTCGCCTGGAAGCGGGTGAACCCCTCACGGCATTAGGTTTGGTCGCTGCGGGATTAGGTCTGGCCTTAATTCAACATAGTCTGCGTCATAATGCGCCGGAAGGGGTGGTATTACGTGAATTGCCGTGGATGAATTATTCAACGCAATTATGGGCAGCCTGGCATAAAGCCAACCAACGTCCGCTGGTTTCCCATTTCCGCCAGATTTTGCGCGGTGAATAAAACGTTAAGCGGGAACCATGAGTTCCCGCTTGATTTGAGATGTCAGTCCGCATCTGAGCTAATACGCTTAAAGAGAATTCTGCCTTTTCGGGGACTCATCATTTAACTAATACCGGATGCGATGCTGGCGCGCCGCATCCGGCATTTTACGCATTACTTCGCAATACGCTTGTACTTGATACGCTTCGGCTCCAGCGCGTCTGCGCCCAGCGTGCGTTTCTTGTACTCTTCGTACTCGGTAAAGTTACCTTCGAAGAACTCAACTTTACCTTCATCCTGGTAATCCAGGATGTGCGTGGCGATACGGTCGAGGAACCAACGGTCGTGCGAGATAACCATCGCACAGCCCGGGAACTCCAGCAGGGCGTTTTCCAGCGCGCGCAGGGTTTCGATATCCAGGTCGTTGGTTGGTTCGTCGAGCAGCAGCATGTTGCCGCCAACTTGCAGCAGCTTCGCCAGATGCAGACGACCGCGCTCACCGCCGGAGAGTTCACCAACGCGTTTACCCTGATCAACCCCTTTAAAGTTAAAGCGGCCAACGTAGGCGCGGCTTGGCATCTCGGTGTTGCCGATTTTCATGATATCCAGCCCGCCGGAAACTTCTTCCCAAACGGTTTTGCTGTTATCCATTGAGTCACGGAACTGATCAACCGATGCCAGTTTCACCGTTTCACCCAAAGTGATGGTGCCGCTGTCCGGCTGTTCCTGACCAGAGATCATACGGAACAGGGTCGATTTACCCGCACCGTTCGGACCGATGATCCCGACGATCGCCCCTTTCGGGATCGAGAAACTCAGATCATCAATCAGCAGACGATCGCCATAGGATTTACGCAGATTGCTGACTTCCAGCACTTTGTCGCCCAGACGCGGTCCAGGTGGAATAAACAGTTCGTTGGTTTCGTTACGTTTCTGATATTCGGTGCTGTTCAGTTCTTCAAAGCGCGCCAGACGTGCTTTACCTTTCGACTGACGGCCTTTAGTCCCCTGACGTACCCACTCCAGCTCTTTCTCAATCGACTTACGACGCGCAGCTTCTTGTGAAGCTTCCTGCGCCAGACGTTGATCTTTCTGCTCCAGCCAGGAGGAGTAGTTACCTTCCCACGGAATACCTTCACCACGGTCCAGTTCGAGGATCCAGCCTGCAACGTTATCAAGGAAGTAACGGTCGTGGGTAATCGCCACAACGGTGCCTTCGAAGTCGTGCAGGAAGCGTTCCAGCCAGGCCACGGATTCGGCATCCAGGTGGTTGGTCGGTTCGTCGAGCAGCAGCATGTCTGGTTTTTCCAGCAGCAGGCGGCACAACGCCACGCGACGACGCTCACCACCGGAGAGGTTTGCGATTTTCGCGTCCCAGTCCGGCAGACGCAGCGCATCCGCTGCACGCTCCAGCTGAACGTTCAGGTTGTGACCGTCGTGAGCCTGAATGATCTCTTCCAGACGGCCTTGTTCAGCGGCCAGCTTGTCAAAATCGGCATCCGGATCGGCGTACAGCGCATACACTTCATCCAGGCGTTTCAGGGCGTTAACCACTTCAGAAACCGCTTCTTCAATGGACTCACGCACGGTGTGTTCCGGGTTCAGCTGCGGTTCCTGCGGCAGATAACCAATCTTGATATCCGGTTGCGGACGCGCTTCGCCTTCGATGTCTTTATCAATGCCCGCCATAATGCGCAGCAGGGTGGACTTACCCGCGCCGTTCAGACCCAGGACACCAATTTTTGCCCCAGGGAAGAAACTCAGAGAGATGTTTTTCAAAATATGACGTTTCGGCGGAACAACTTTGCCGACACGATGCATGGTATAAACGAATTGAGCCACGTTGGACTTCGCCTCTATGTTTATCGTGATGATGAGTTTTCAAAGGCGAAGTGTAGCCTGTTTCCTTATCTAATCCCAGCCGGTCGATCACCCTCCCGATAAAAGTAAAAAAGTGTCCGTAACGTGGCGTAAACGGCAATGACTGGTTAGCATAAATCTATTACGCGGCATGACGCTGCATTGATGTATTTACACTTAGAGGATGCGCTTGTGGAAAAAGCCAAACACGTTACCTGGCGGCTGTTGGCTGCCGGTGTCTGTCTGCTGACGGTCAGCAGCGTGGCGCGAGCCGACTCACTGGATGAGCAGCGTAGCCGCTACGCCCAAATCAAGCAGGCCTGGGATAATCGACAAATGGATGTGGTCGAACAAATGATGCCTGGACTGAAAGATTATCCGCTTTATCCCTACCTGGAATACCGCCAGATCACCGATGATCTGATGAATCAACCGGCGGTGACGGTCACTAACTTTGTTCGCGCTAACCCCACGCTTCCTCCCGCTCGCACGCTGCAATCTCGTTTCGTCAATGAACTGGCGCGGCGTGAAGACTGGCGTGGCTTGTTAGCCTTTAGCCCGGAAAAGCCCGGAACTACCGAAGCGCAATGTAATTACTACTATGCAAAATGGAACACCGGGCAGAGTGAAGAAGCCTGGCAAGGGGCGAAAGAGCTGTGGCTAACCGGCAAGAGCCAGCCTAACGCCTGTGACAAGTTATTTAGCGTCTGGCGTGCGTCAGGTAAACAAGATCCGCTGGCGTATTTAGAGCGTATCCGTCTGGCGATGAAAGCGGGTAACACTGGCCTGGTAACAGTGCTGGCAGGGCAGATGCCTGCCGATTACCAGACTATCGCTTCGGCAATTATTTCACTGGCGAACAATCCTAATACGGTACTGACCTTCGCGCGTACAACCGGAGCGACCGATTTTACCCGTCAAATGGCGGCGGTGGCGTTTGCCAGTGTGGCGCGGCAGGATGCTGAAAATGCACGGCTGATGATCCCGTCGCTTGCCCAGGCGCAGCAGCTTAATGAAGATCAGATTCAGGAGCTGCGCGATATCGTCGCCTGGCGTTTGATGGGCAACGATGTCACCGACGAACAGGCGAAATGGCGTGATGACGCCATTATGCGTTCGCAATCTACTTCGCTTATTGAACGCCGTGTGCGAATGGCGCTTGGCACCGGCGATCGTCGCGGCCTGAATACCTGGCTGGCGCGTTTGCCGATGGAGGCGAAAGAGAAAGATGAATGGCGTTACTGGCAGGCGGATTTACTGCTGGAACGCGGACGTGAAGCTGAAGCGAAAGAGATTTTGCATCAACTCATGCAACAGCGTGGTTTCTACCCGATGGTTGCAGCACAACGCATCGGCGAAGAGTATGAGCTGAAGATTGATAAAGCGCCGCAGAATGTTGACAGCGCCCTGACTCAGGGGCCGGAGATGGCGCGCGTGCGCGAGTTGATGTACTGGAATCTCGATAACACCGCGCGTAGCGAGTGGGCCAATCTGGTGAAGAGCAAGTCAAAAACAGAGCAAGCTCAACTGGCGCGGTATGCTTTCAACAACCAATGGTGGGATCTTAGCGTTCAGGCAACGATCGCCGGGAAGCTTTGGGATCATCTGGAAGAGCGATTCCCGCTGGCTTACAACGATCTTTTCAAACGTTACACCAGTGGGAAGGAGATCCCGCAAAGCTATGCGATGGCGATTGCCCGTCAGGAGAGCGCCTGGAATCCGAAAGTGAAATCACCGGTAGGGGCCAGCGGCCTGATGCAGATTATGCCGGGCACGGCGACCCATACGGTGAAGATGTTCTCTATTCCTGGTTATAGCAGCCCTGGGCAATTGCTGGATCCGGAAACGAATATCAACATTGGCACCAGTTACCTGCAATATGTTTATCAGCAGTTTGGTAATAACCGTATTTTCTCCTCAGCAGCTTATAACGCCGGACCAGGGCGGGTGCGAACCTGGCTTGGCAACAGCGCCGGGCGTATCGACGCAGTGGCATTCGTCGAGAGTATTCCGTTCTCCGAGACGCGCGGTTATGTGAAGAACGTGCTGGCTTATGACGCTTACTACCGCTATTTCATGGGGGATAAACCGACGTTGATGAGCGCCACGGAATGGGGACGTCGTTACTGATCCGCACGTTTATGATATGCTATCGTACTCTTTAGCGAGTACAACCGGGGGAGGCATTTTGCTTCCCCCGCTAACAATGGCGACATATTATGGCCCAACAATCACCCTATTCAGCAGCGATGGCAGAACAGCGTCACCAGGAGTGGTTACGTTTTGTCGACCTGCTTAAGAATGCCTACCAAAACGATCTCCATTTACCGTTGTTAAACCTGATGCTGACGCCAGATGAGCGCGAAGCGTTGGGGACTCGCGTGCGTATTGTCGAAGAGCTGCTGCGCGGCGAAATGAGCCAGCGTGAGTTAAAAAATGAACTCGGCGCGGGCATCGCGACGATTACGCGTGGATCTAACAGCCTGAAAGCCGCACCCGTGGAGCTGCGCCAGTGGCTGGAAAAGGTGTTGCTGAAAGATCACTGATACACCGCATTATGAAACGGACTCAGCGCCAGGATCACCGCCTGGTGATAGACGCTGGCGCGGGTAAGTTTCCCGGCGGTAAACACGCCGATCGCCCCTTCCTTACGACCAATCTCATCAATACCGGTATAACGCGACATCACGGGACCGAGCGCCTCGCCTTCACGCACTTTCTGCAAAATCACCGCAGGTAACGGCAAAGTTGCCGAACGCGCCTCGCCGCGCTGGCTGGCGTTTTCAATCACCACCCAACTGAAGGTGCTGTCGCCATCAATGCCAGCTTCAATCGCCACCCAAAAATCAGCCTCTGGATGTAAACGGCGGGCATTTGCTACCCGATTTCGTGCGCCAGCGCGCGTTTCCTCACTGCCAAAGGGCTGTTCCGGTACACCGCTCTCGACGGCAACGGATGCAATATGGCAGGATCCTTCGCCGAAGATCTCGTGAAATGCCTGCAGAATGGCCTGAATTTTAGCGGGATTGGTGGTCGCACAGACAACTTGGTGCATAATCAGCATTACTCAGAAAATTAACGTTACAGCAGTATACGGAAAAAAAGCATGTTACAGGTATACCTAGTCCGCCACGGTGAAACGCAGTGGAACGCCGAGCGACGTATTCAGGGCCAGTCTGACAGCCCGCTGACCGCCAAAGGTGAGCAACAGGCGATGCAGGTGGCAACCCGTGCCAAAGAGCTTGGCATTACGCATATCATCAGTAGCGATTTAGGACGCACCCGGCGTACGGCGGAAATCATCGCCCAGGCCTGCGGCTGTGACATCATCTTTGATTCTCGCCTGCGTGAATTAAACATGGGTGTGCTGGAAAAAAGACATATCGATTCTCTGACCGAAGAAGAAGAGAACTGGCGTCGGCAGCTGGTCAATGGCACCGTTGACGGGCGTATTCCTGAAGGCGAGTCAATGCAGGAGCTCAGCGATCGCGTCAATGCGGCACTGGAATCTTGCCGGGACTTACCGCAGGGAAGCCGACCGCTGCTGGTGAGCCATGGTATTGCACTGGGATGCCTGGTGAGTACGATTCTCGGATTACCAGCATGGGCAGAGCGTCGCTTACGTCTGCGTAACTGTTCTATTTCGCGCGTGGATTATCAGGAAAGCCTGTGGCTGGCGTCTGGCTGGGTCGTTGAAACCGCAGGGGACATCTCGCATCTGGACGCCCCTGCATTAGATGAGCTGCAGCGTTAACGACGGATCGGAATCAGCAGTTCACAGCGCAGATTAATTGGGCGATCTCCCGCTTTGGCATCTTCTGCCGGGTAGTATCGCTCAATATCCTGACCTTTACGGCGCGTCAGGTTGAGCATTGGCATACACGTTCCGTATACCGTCAGGATAAACTCCTGCACGCCGGTTCCCAGACCTTCATAGGTAAACATCACATATTCGCCGCCCTGCAGCATCACCGGATGCCCCGTCAGTACATAGCCATCTGCCTGATCCTGGGCTAACGCGGTGGTATAGAATACCTCTTGTTCGTCGTCTTTATCCTGACTCGGACGCGTTTCATTCAGGCCGTAGAGCACCGGCGGAATGGTCGGCGCGTTGCCGAGAAAATCGTGCCAGAACTGATAACGCATTTCATGGCGGAAATCAGAGATTTGCTCCAGCGAACAGGAGTAGCTCTGGGTAACACCAATCAGCGGCGTATCTTCCAGGGTGACAAATTTGTGCTCTGGCATAGTGAATTCACCCAGGCGTAGCGGCGGGCGAATACCAAAGGCGCTCCATTCAGGAGAACGGCGGTAAAGTGCAGGAGTCTGGGCAAACTGCTTCTTGAATGCGCGGGTAAATGTCTGTTGAGAGTCGAAGCGGTATTGCAGCGCGATGTCCAGAATCGGACGCGCAGTCAGGCGTAGTGCGACCGCCGATTTCGACAAACGACGAGCACGAATATACGCGCCAATAGCATGGCCTGTGACATCTTTAAACATTCTCTGTAAGTGCCACTTGGAATAACCTGCTTTCGCCGCTACATTGTCGAGCGACAGGGGCTGATCCAGATGACCTTCCAGCCAGATTAAAAGGTCGCGAATAATGCCGGCCTGATCCATAAAATATCCTCATCCTTTCAACAACGAGCACCTGACATCAGGTAATTGGATAATAGCATTTTTTGCTGTTTTAGCATTCAGTGTTTTTTTCTTAGTAGAGTATGTTTTAGGACTTGACGGAAATAAAAGTATTGAGATTTTGTTCTTAATCAATATGTTATTTACCGTGACGAACTAATTGCTCGTGTAATAGATAAAAATGGTAACAATATGAAATACAAGCATTTGATCCTGTCTTTAAGCCTGATAATGCTGGGGCCATTGGCTCATGCAGAAGAGATTGGTTCGGTCGACACCGTATTTAAAATGATCGGCCCGGATCACAAAATTGTTGTGGAAGCCTTTGACGATCCCGATGTGAAAAATGTCACCTGTTATGTGAGCCGGGCGAAAACCGGTGGTATTAAAGGGGGATTGGGCCTGGCAGAAGATACCTCCGATGCGGCCATTTCTTGTCAGCAAGTCGGGCCGATTGAACTGTCGGATCGTATTAAAAACGGCAAAGCTCAGGGCGAGGTAGTATTCAAAAAACGCACGTCCCTGGTCTTTAAGTCGTTACAGGTCGTGCGCTTTTATGACGCCAAACGCAACGCGCTCGCTTATCTGGCTTACTCCGACAAAGTTGTAGAAGGTTCGCCGAAAAACGCGATTAGCGCGGTTCCTGTCATGCCGTGGCGGCAATAACAGAGGCGATTTATGCAACGGGAAACGGTCTGGTTAGTGGAAGATGAGCAAGGGATAGCCGACACTCTGGTCTACATGTTGCAGCAGGAAGGTTTTGCCGTCGAGGTCTTTGAGCGAGGCTTGCCGGTGCTGGATAAAGCTCGCCAGCAGGTTCCCGATGTCATGATTCTCGACGTTGGTTTGCCTGATATCAGTGGCTTTGAATTGTGCCGCCAGTTACTGGCGCTCCATCCGGCGTTACCTGTACTGTTCCTGACGGCCCGAAGTGAAGAGGTCGATCGCCTGCTTGGGCTGGAAATTGGCGCTGACGACTACGTGGCTAAACCGTTTTCACCCCGCGAAGTGTGCGCCAGGGTGCGCACCTTACTGCGTCGGGTGAAGAAGTTCTCGACGCCGTCTCCCGTCATCCGTATTGGACATTTTGAATTGAATGAACCCGCGGCGCAGATCAGCTGGTTTGACACGCCATTAACGCTGACGCGGTATGAGTTTTTATTGCTGAAGACGTTACTCAAGTCGCCAGGCCGCGTCTGGTCCCGCCAGCAACTGATGGATAGCGTGTGGGAAGATGCGCAGGACACCTACGATCGCACCGTCGATACCCACATTAAAACGTTGCGTGCCAAGCTGCGCGCCATCAACCCCGATCTTTCACCGATTAATACTCATCGCGGCATGGGATATAGCCTGAGGGGCCTGTAATGCGTATCGGCATGCGGTTGCTGCTGGGCTATTTTTTACTGGTGGCGGTGGCAGCCTGGTTCGTACTGGCCATTTTTGTCAAAGAAGTTAAACCGGGCGTGCGAAGAGCAACGGAGGGGACGTTGATCGACACCGCAACGTTGCTGGCGGAGCTGGCGCGTCCCGATTTGCTCTCTGGGGACCCAACGCATGGGCAACTGGCGCAGGCGTTTAATCAGCTACAGCATCGCCCGTTTCGCGCCAATATCGGTGGCATTAACAAAGTGCGCAATGAATATCATGTCTATATGACCGATGCGCAGGGCAAAGTATTGTTCGATTCGGCAAATAAAGCCGTTGGACAGGATT
The DNA here is from genome assembly GCF_046487395.1 of Escherichia sp. WS1450. Lineage (NCBI taxonomy): Bacteria > Pseudomonadati > Pseudomonadota > Gammaproteobacteria > Enterobacterales > Enterobacteriaceae > Escherichia > Escherichia sp. WS1450. The sequence continues at coordinate 231,765 of NZ_JBJQJO010000007.1, read as the reverse complement.
ATTCGCGCTGGAATGACGTCTGGCTAACGTTGCGTGGTCAGTATGGTGCGCGCAGCACGTTGCAAAATCCTGCCGATCCCGAAAGTTCTGTGATGTATGTTGCCGCGCCGATTATGGACGGCTCGCGGCTTATTGGCGTTTTGAGCGTAGGCAAACCGAACGCGGCGATGGCTCCGGTCATTAAGCGCAGCGAGCGGCGAATTTTATGGGCCAGCGCCATTTTGTTGGGGATTGCACTGGTGATTGGCGCAGGCATGGTTTGGTGGATCAACCGCTCCATTGCCCGGCTCACTCGCTATGCTGATTCCGTCACTGACAATAAGCCCGTTCCTCTTCCCGATCTCGGTAGTAGCGAGCTGCGTAAACTCGCGCAGGCGCTGGAAAGTATGCGCGTGAAGCTGGAAGGGAAAAACTATATTGAGCAGTATGTTTACGCATTAACTCATGAGCTAAAAAGCCCACTGGCGGCGATTCGTGGCGCGGCGGAAATTTTACGCGAAGGTCCGCCGCCGGAAGTGGTGGCTCGTTTTACTGACAACATTCTGACGCAAAATGCGCGTATGCAGGCATTGGTAGAAACGTTACTACGCCAGGCAAGACTGGAGAATCGTCAGGAAGTCGTTCTGACTGCTGTTGATGTGGCGGCATTATTCCGCCGCGTCAGCGAAGCGCGCACCGTGCAGTTGGCAGAAAAAAACATCACTTTGCATGTTATGCCCACCGAGGTTAATGTTGCTGCTGAACCGGCGTTACTGGATCAGGCGCTGGGGAATTTACTGGATAACGCCATCGATTTTACCCCCGAGAGCGGTTGCATCACGCTAAGCGCCGAAGTGGAGCAGGAACACGTCACGCTTAAGGTGCTGGATACCGGTAGTGGTATTCCTGACTACGCGCTTTCACGTATTTTTGAACGCTTTTACTCTTTGCCTCGTGCAAATGGGCAAAAAAGCAGCGGTCTGGGGTTGGCGTTCGTCAGTGAGGTCGCCCGTTTGTTTAACGGCGAAGTCACGCTGCGCAACGTGCAGGAAGGTGGCGTGCTGGCTTCGCTTCGACTTCACCGTCACTTCACATAGCTTCAAATTCTTCCCACATAGCCTTCGTATCCTGCTGCCATTGCAAAGGAGAAGACTATGTTGAAATCCCCCCTGTTCTGGAAAATGACCACCCTGTTTGGTGCAGTATTGCTGTTGTTGATTCCGATAATGCTGATTCGGCAGGTGATTGTCGAACGTGCTGATTACCGTAGCGATGTGGAAGATGCGATTCGCCAAAGTACCAGCGGGCCGCAAAAACTCGTTGGGCCGCTCATCGCTATTCCTGTGACCGAGCTTTATACGGTGCAGGAAGACGATAAAACCGTGGAGCGGAAACGAAGTTTTATCCATTTTTGGTTACCTGAGTCATTGATGGTTGATGGCAATCAGAACGTGGAAGAACGCAAGATAGGGATTTATACCGGTCAGGTCTGGCACAGTGATTTAACGCTAAAAGCCGATTTCGATGTTTCGCGTCTTAGCGAACTCAACGCGCCAAATATCACCTTAGGCAAGCCCTTTATTGTGATTAGCGTCGGGGATGCGCGTGGTATTGGTGTGGTGAAAGCGCCTGAAGTTAACGGAACGGCACTGACCATTGAACCCGGTACCGGGTTAGAGCAAGGCGGGCAGGGCGTGCATATCCCTTTACCTGAAGGGGACTGGCGGAAGCAGAACCTGAAGCTGAATATGGCACTGAATTTAAGCGGTACCGGCGATCTTTCTGTGGTGCCTGCCGGGCGTAATAGCGAAATGACCTTAACCAGCAACTGGCCGCATCCCAGTTTTTTAGGTGATTTTCTACCAGCCAAACGGGAAGTTAGCGAGTCAGGTTTTCAGGCGCAATGGCAAAGCAGCTGGTTTGCTAATAATCTCGGTGAGCGTTTTGCTTCAGGCAATGATACCGGCTGGGAAAACTTCCCCGCGTTTAGCGTCGCAGTGACGACGCCAGCCGATCAATACCAATTAACGGACCGGGCGACTAAGTACGCCATTCTGCTGATTGCACTGACTTTTATGGCGTTCTTTGTTTTTGAAACGCTCACCGCGCAACGTTTACACCCAATGCAATATTTGCTGGTGGGGCTTTCATTGGTGATGTTTTATTTGCTCTTGCTGGCGCTTTCTGAACATATCGGTTTTACCGTGGCATGGATAATCGCCAGTCTGATTGGGGCGTTAATGAACGGTATTTATTTGCAGGCGGTATTGAAAGGCTGGCGCAATAGCATGTTGTTTACCCTCGCGCTGTTGTTGCTGGATGGTGTGATGTGGGGACTGCTCAACTCTGCCGATAGCGCGCTGTTGTTGGGAACCAGTGTGCTGGTGGTGGCGCTGGCCGGCATGATGTTTGTGACCCGTAATATCGACTGGTATGCGTTTTCACTGCCGAAAATGAAAGCCAGTAAAGAAGTTACAACGGACGATGAATTACGTATCTGGAAATAAGGTTGAAAAATAAAAACGGCGCTAAAAAGCGCCGTTTTTTTTGACGGTGGTAAAGCCGATTAATCTTCCAGATCACCGCAGAAGCGATAACCTTCACCGTGAATGGTGGCGATGATTTCCGGCGTATCCGGCGTAGATTCGAAATGTTTACGAATACGGCGGATCGTCACGTCTACAGTACGGTCGTGCGGTTTCAGCTCACGGCCGGTCATTTTCTTCAGCAGTTCAGCACGGGACTGAATTTTGCCTGGGTTTTCACAGAAGTGAAGCATGGCGCGGAACTCGCTGCGCGGCAGCTTGTACTGCTCGCCATCAGGGCCGATCAACGAACGGCTGTTGATGTCCAGTTCCCAACCATTGAACTTGTAGCTTTCAACGCTACGACGTTCTTCGCTGACAGTACCCAGATTCATGGTACGGGACAGCAGGTTGCGTGCACGAATAGTCAGTTCACGCGGGTTGAACGGTTTGGTGATGTAGTCATCTGCACCGATTTCGAGGCCGAGAATTTTATCGACTTCGTTGTCACGGCCAGTCAGGAACATCAACGCAACATTCGCCTGCTCGCGCAGTTCACGCGCTAACAGAAGACCGTTCTTACCCGGCAGATTGATATCCATGATCACCAGGTTGATGTCATATTCAGAGAGGATCTGATGCATTTCCGCGCCATCTGTCGCTTCGAAAACATCATAGCCTTCCGCTTCGAAAATACTTTTCAACGTGTTGCGTGTTACCAACTCGTCTTCAACGATAAGAATGTGCGGGGTCTGCATGTTTGCTACCTAAATTGCCAACTAAATCGAAACAGGAAGTACAAAAGTCCCTGACCTGCCTGATGCATGCTGCAAATTAACATGATCGGCGTAACATGACTAAAGTACGTAATTGCGTTCTTGATGCACTTTCCATCAACGTCAACAACATCATTAGCTTGGTCGTGGGTACTTTCCCTCAGGACCCGACAGTGTCAAAAACGGCTGTCATCCTAACCATTTTAACAGCAACATAACAGGCTAAGAGGGGCCGGACACCCAATAAAACTACGCTTCGTTGACATATATCAAGTTCAATTGTAGCACGTTAACAGTTTGATGAAATCATCGTATCTAAATGCTAGCTTTCGTCACATTATTTTAATAATCCAACTAGTTGCATCATACAACTAATAAACGTGGTGAATCCAATTGTCGAGATTTATTTTTTATAAAATTATCCTAAGTAAACAGAAGGATATGTAGCATTTTTTAACAATTCAACCGTTAGTACAGTCAGGAAATAGTTTAGCCTTTTTTAAGCTAAGTAAAGGGCTTTTTCTGCGACTTACGTTAAGAATTTGTAAATTCGCACCGCGTAATAAGTTGACAGTGATCACTCGGTTCGCGGTTATTTGATCAAGAAGAGTGGCAATATGCGTATAACGATTATTCTGGTCGCACCCGCCAGAGCAGAAAATATTGGGGCAGCGGCGCGGGCAATGAAAACGATGGGGTTTAGCGAACTGCGGATTGTCGATAGTCAGGCACACCTGGAGCCAGCCACCCGCTGGGTCGCACATGGATCTGGTGATATTATTGATAATATTAAAGTTTTCCCGACACTGGCTGAATCGTTACACGATGTCGATTTCACTGTTGCCACCACTGCGCGCAGTCGGGCGAAATATCATTACTACGCTACGCCAGTAGAACTGGTGCCGCTGTTAGAGGAAAAATCTTCATGGATGAGCCATGCCGCGCTGGTGTTTGGTCGCGAAGATTCCGGGTTGACTAACGAAGAGTTAGCGTTGGCTGACGTTCTTACTGGTGTGCCGATGGTGGCGGATTATCCTTCGCTCAATCTGGGGCAGGCGGTGATGGTCTATTGCTATCAATTAGCAACATTAATACAACAACCGGCGAAAAGTGACACAATGGCAGACCAACATCAACTGCAAGCTTTACGCGAACGAGCCATGGCATTGCTGACGACTCTGGCAGTGGCAGATGACACAAAACTGGTCGACTGGTTACAACAACGTCTGGGGCTTTTAGAGCAACGAGACACGGCAATGTTGCACCGTTTGCTGCATGATATTGAAAAAAATATCACCAAATAAAAAACGCCTTAGTAAGTATTTTTCAGCTTTTCATTCTGACTGCAACGGGCAATATGTCTCTGTGTGGATTAAAAAAAGAGTGTCTGATAGCAGCTTCTGAACTGGTTACCTGCCGTGAGTAAATTAAAATTTTATTGACTTAGGTCACTAAATACTTTAACCAATATAGGCATAGCGCACAGACAGATAAAAATTACAGAGTACACAACATCCATGAAACGCATTAGCACCACCATTACCACCACCATCACCATTACCACAGGTAACGGTGCGGGCTGACGCGTACAGGAAACACAGAAAAAAGCCCGCACCTGACAGTGCGGGCTTTTTTTTCGACCAAAGGTAACGAGGTAACAACCATGCGAGTGTTGAAGTTCGGCGGTACATCAGTGGCAAATGCAGAACGTTTTCTGCGGGTTGCCGATATTCTGGAAAGCAATGCCAGGCAGGGGCAGGTGGCCACCGTCCTCTCTGCCCCCGCCAAAATCACCAACCACCTGGTGGCGATGATTGAAAAAACCATTAGCGGCCAGGATGCTTTACCCAATATCAGCGATGCCGAACGTATTTTTGCCGAACTTCTGACGGGACTCGCCACCGCCCAGCCGGGATTCCCGCTGGCGCAACTGAAAACTTTCGTCGACCAGGAATTTGCCCAAATAAAACATGTCCTGCATGGCATTAGTTTGTTGGGGCAGTGCCCGGATAGCATCAACGCTGCGCTGATTTGCCGTGGCGAGAAAATGTCGATCGCCATTATGGCCGGCGTGTTAGAAGCGCGTGGTCACAACGTTACCGTTATCGATCCGGTCGAAAAACTGCTGGCAGTGGGGCATTACCTCGAATCTACCGTCGATATTGCTGAGTCCACCCGCCGTATTGCGGCAAGCCGCATTCCTGGTGATCACATGGTGTTGATGGCAGGTTTCACCGCCGGTAATGAAAAAGGCGAACTGGTGGTGCTTGGACGTAACGGTTCCGACTACTCTGCTGCGGTGCTGGCTGCCTGTTTACGCGCCGATTGTTGCGAGATTTGGACGGACGTTGACGGGGTCTATACCTGCGACCCGCGTCAGGTGCCCGATGCGAGGTTGTTGAAGTCGATGTCCTACCAGGAAGCGATGGAGCTTTCCTACTTCGGCGCTAAAGTTCTTCACCCCCGCACCATTACCCCCATCGCCCAGTTCCAGATCCCTTGCCTGATTAAAAATACCGGAAATCCTCAAGCACCAGGTACGCTCATTGGTGCCAGCCGTGATGAAGACGAATTACCGGTCAAGGGCATTTCCAATCTGAATAACATGGCAATGTTCAGCGTTTCCGGCCCGGGGATGAAAGGAATGGTTGGCATGGCGGCGCGCGTCTTTGCAGCGATGTCACGCGCCCGTATTTCCGTGGTGCTGATTACGCAATCATCTTCCGAATACAGTATCAGTTTCTGCGTTCCACAAAGCGACTGTGTGCGAGCTGAACGGGCAATGCAGGAAGAGTTCTACCTGGAACTGAAAGAAGGCTTACTGGAGCCGCTGGCAGTGACGGAACGGCTGGCCATTATCTCGGTGGTAGGTGATGGTATGCGCACCTTGCGTGGGATCTCGGCGAAATTCTTTGCCGCGCTGGCCCGCGCCAATATCAACATTGTCGCCATTGCTCAGGGATCTTCTGAACGCTCAATCTCTGTCGTGGTAAATAACGATGATGCGACCACTGGCGTGCGCGTTACTCATCAGATGCTGTTCAATACCGATCAGGTTATCGAAGTGTTTGTGATTGGCGTCGGTGGCGTTGGCGGTGCGCTGCTGGAGCAACTGAAGCGTCAGCAAAGCTGGCTGAAGAATAAACATATCGACTTACGTGTCTGTGGTGTTGCCAACTCGAAGGCTCTGCTCACCAATGTACATGGCCTTAATCTGGAAAACTGGCAGGAAGAACTGGCGCAAGCCAAAGAGCCGTTTAATCTCGGGCGCTTAATTCGCCTCGTGAAAGAATATCATCTGCTGAACCCGGTCATTGTTGACTGCACCTCCAGCCAGGCAGTGGCGGATCAATATGCCGACTTCCTGCGCGAAGGTTTCCACGTTGTTACGCCGAACAAAAAGGCTAACACCTCGTCGATGGATTACTACCATCTGTTGCGTCATGCGGCGGAAAAATCGCGGCGTAAATTCCTCTATGACACCAACGTTGGGGCTGGATTACCGGTTATTGAGAACCTGCAAAATCTACTCAATGCAGGTGATGAATTGATGAAGTTCTCCGGCATTCTTTCTGGTTCGCTTTCTTATATCTTCGGCAAGTTAGACGAAGGCATGAGTTTCTCCGAGGCGACCACGCTGGCGCGGGAAATGGGTTATACCGAACCGGACCCGCGAGATGATCTTTCTGGTATGGATGTGGCGCGTAAACTATTGATTCTCGCTCGTGAAACGGGACGTGAACTGGAGCTGGCGGATATTGAAATTGAACCTGTGCTGCCCGCAGAGTTTAACGCCGAGGGTGATGTTGCCGCTTTTATGGCGAATCTGTCACAGCTCGACGATCTCTTTGCCGCGCGCGTGGCGAAGGCCCGTGATGAAGGAAAAGTTTTGCGCTATGTTGGCAATATTGATGAAGATGGCGTCTGCCGCGTGAAGATTGCTGAAGTGGATGGCAACGATCCGCTGTTCAAAGTGAAAAACGGCGAAAACGCCCTGGCCTTCTATAGCCACTATTATCAGCCGCTGCCGTTGGTGCTGCGCGGATATGGTGCGGGCAATGACGTTACAGCTGCCGGTGTTTTTGCCGATCTGCTACGTACCCTCTCATGGAAGTTAGGAGTCTGACATGGTTAAAGTTTATGCCCCGGCTTCCAGTGCCAATATGAGCGTCGGGTTTGATGTGCTCGGGGCGGCGGTGACACCCGTTGATGGTGCATTGCTCGGAGATGTAGTCACGGTTGAGGCGGCAGAGACATTCAGTCTCAATAACCTCGGACGCTTTGCCGATAAGCTGCCGTCAGAACCTCGGGAAAATATCGTTTATCAGTGTTGGGAGCGTTTTTGCCAGGAGCTGGGTAAGCAAATTCCAGTGGCGATGACCCTGGAAAAGAATATGCCGATCGGCTCGGGCTTAGGCTCCAGCGCCTGCTCAGTGGTCGCGGCGCTGATGGCGATGAATGAACACTGCGGCAAGCCGCTTAATGACACCCGTTTGCTGGCTTTGATGGGCGAGCTGGAAGGGCGTATCTCCGGCAGCATTCATTACGACAACGTGGCACCGTGTTTTCTTGGTGGTATGCAGTTGATGATCGAAGAAAACGACATCATCAGCCAGCAAGTGCCAGGGTTTGATGAGTGGCTGTGGGTGCTGGCGTATCCGGGGATTAAAGTCTCGACGGCAGAAGCCAGGGCTATTTTACCGGCGCAGTATCGCCGCCAGGATTGCATTGCGCACGGGCGACATCTGGCAGGCTTTATTCACGCCTGCTATTCCCGTCAGCCTGAGCTTGCCGCGAAGCTGATGAAAGATGTTATCGCTGAACCCTACCGTGAACGGTTACTGCCAGGCTTCCGGCAGGCGCGGCAGGCGGTCGCGGAAATCGGCGCGGTAGCGAGCGGTATCTCCGGCTCCGGCCCGACTTTGTTCGCTCTGTGTGACAAGCCGGATACCGCCCAGCGCGTTGCCGACTGGTTGGGTAAGAACTACCTGCAAAATCAGGAAGGTTTTGTTCATATTTGCCGGCTGGATACGGCGGGCGCACGAGTACTGGAAAACTAAATGAAACTCTACAATCTTAAAGATCACAATGAGCAGGTCAGCTTTGCGCAAGCCGTAACCCAGGGGTTGGGCAAAAATCAGGGGCTGTTTTTCCCGCACGACCTGCCGGAATTCAGCCTGACTGAAATTGATGAGATGCTGAAGCTGGATTTTGTCACCCGCAGTGCGAAGATCCTCTCGGCGTTTATTGGTGATGAAATCCCGCAGGAAATCCTGGAAGAGCGCGTACGCGCGGCGTTTGCCTTCCCGGCTCCGGTCGCCAATGTTGAAAGCGATGTCGGTTGTCTGGAGTTGTTCCACGGGCCAACGCTTGCATTTAAAGATTTCGGCGGTCGCTTTATGGCACAAATGCTGACCCATATTGCGGGCGATAAGCCAGTGACCATTCTGACCGCGACCTCCGGTGATACCGGAGCGGCAGTGGCTCATGCTTTCTACGGTTTGCCGAATGTGAAAGTGGTTATCCTCTATCCACGAGGCAAAATCAGTCCACTGCAAGAAAAACTGTTCTGTACATTGGGCGGCAATATTGAAACTGTTGCCATCGACGGCGATTTCGATGCCTGTCAGGCGCTGGTGAAGCAGGCGTTTGATGATGAAGAACTGAAAGTGGCGCTGGGGTTAAACTCAGCTAACTCGATTAACATCAGCCGTTTGCTGGCGCAGATTTGCTACTACTTTGAAGCCGTGGCGCAGTTGCCGCAGGAAGCGCGCAACCAGCTGGTTGTCTCGGTGCCAAGCGGAAACTTCGGCGATTTGACGGCGGGTCTGCTGGCGAAGTCACTCGGTCTGCCGGTGAAACGTTTTATTGCTGCGACCAACGTGAACGATACCGTGCCACGTTTCCTGCACGACGGTCAGTGGTTACCCAAAGCGACTCAGGCGACGTTATCCAACGCGATGGACGTGAGTCAGCCGAACAACTGGCCGCGTGTGGAAGAGTTGTTCCGCCGCAAAATCTGGCAACTGAAAGAGCTGGGTTATGCAGCCGTGGATGATGAAACCACGCAACAGACAATGCGTGAGTTAAAAGAACTGGGCTACACCTCGGAGCCGCACGCTGCCGTAGCTTATCGTGCGCTGCGTGACCAGTTGCATCCAGGCGAATATGGCTTGTTCCTCGGCACCGCGCATCCGGCGAAATTTAAAGAGAGCGTGGAAGCGATTCTCGGTGAAACGTTGGATCTGCCAAAAGAGCTGGCAGAACGTGCTGATTTACCCTTGCTTTCGCATAACCTGCCCGCCGATTTTGCTGCGTTGCGTAAATTGATGATGAATCATCAGTAACATCTATTCATTATCTCAATCAGGCCGGGTTTGCTTTTATGCAGCCCGGCTTTTTTATGAAGAAAATATGGAGAAAAACGACAGGGAAAAAGGAGAAATTCTCAATAAATGCGGTAACTTAGAGATTAGGATTGCGGAGAATAACAACTGCCGTTCTCATCGCGTAATCTCCGGATATCGACCCATAACGGGCAATGATAAAAGGAGTAACCTGTGAAAAAGATGCAATCTATCGTACTCGCACTTTCCCTGGTTCTGGTCGCTCCCATGGCAGCGCAGGCTGCGGAAATTACGCTAGTCCCGTCAGTAAAATTACAGATAGGCGATCGTGATAATCGTGGCTATTACTGGGATGGCGGTCACTGGCGCGACCACGGCTGGTGGAAACAACATTATGAATGGCGAGGCAATCGCTGGCACCCATATGGACCGCCGCCACCGCCGCGCCACCATAAGAAAGCTCCTCATGATCATCACGGCGGTCATGGTCCAGGCAAACATCACCGCTAAATGACAAATGCCGGGTAACAATCCGGCATTCAGCGCCTGATGCGACGCTGGCGCGTCTTATCAGGCCTACGTTAATTCTGCAATATATTGAATCTGCATGCTTTTGTAGGCCGGATAAGGCGTTCACGCCGCATCCGGCATTTACTGCAAACTTAACGCTGCTCGTAGCGTTTAAACACCAGTTCACCATTGCTGGAGGAAGCTTCATCAAAGAAGTAACCTTCGCTATTAAAACCAGTCAGTTGCTCTGGTTTGGTCAGCCGATTTTCAATAATGAAACGACTCATCAGACCGCGTGCTTTCTTAGCGTAGAAGCTGATGATCTTAAATTTGCCGTTCTTCTCATCGAGGAACACTGGCTTGATAATCTCGGCATTCAATTTCTTCGGCTTCACCGATTTAAAATACTCATCTGACGCCAGATTTATCACCACATTATCGCCTTGTGCTGCGAGCGCCTCGTTCAGCTTGTTGGTGATGATATCTCCCCAGAATTGATACACATCTTTCCCTCGGGCATTCTCAAGACGGATCCCCATTTCCAGACGATAAGGCTGCATTAAATCGAGCGGGCGTAGTACGCCATACAAGCCGGAAAGCATTCGCAAATGCTGTTGGGCAAAATCGAAATCGTCTTCGCTGAAGGTTTCGGCCTGCAAGCCGGTGTAGACATCACCTTTAAACGCCAGAATCGCCTGGCGGGCATTCTCCGGCGTGAAATCTGGCTGCCAGTCATTAAAGCGAGCGGCGTTGATACCCGCCAGTTTGTCGCTGATGCGCATCAGCGTGCTAATCTGCGGAGGCGTCAGTTTCCGCGCTTCATGGATCAACTGCTGGGAATTGTCTAACAGCTCCGGCAGCGTATAGCGCGTGGTGGGCAATGGGCTTTGGTAATCGAGCGTTTTTGCAGGTGAAATAAGAATCAGCATATCCAGTCCTTGCAGGAAATTTATGCCGACTTTAGCAAAAAAAGAGAATGAGTTGATCGATAGTTGTGATTACTCCTGCGAAACATCATCCCACGCGTCCGGAGAAAGCTGGCGACCGATATCCGGATAACGCAACGGATCAAACACCGGGCGCACGCCGAGTTTACGCTGGCGTAGATAATCACTGGCAATGGTATGAACCACAGGCGAGAGCAGTAATATGGCGGTCAAATTGGTAATAGCCATGCAGGCCATAATGATATCTGCCAGTTGCCACATCAGCGGAAGACTTAGCAAGGTGCCGCCGATGACCGTTGCGAAGGTGCAGATTCGCAGACACCAGATCGCTTTAGGGTTGTTCAGGCGTAAGAAGAAGAGATTGTTTTCGGCATAAATGTAGTTGGCAACGATGGAGCTGAAGGCAAACAGAATAACCACGAGGGTAACAAACTCCGCACCCCAGGAACCCATTAACACCCGCATCGCCTTCTGGATAAGCTGAATACCTTCCAGCGGCATGTAGGTTGTGCCGTTACCCGCCAGTAATATCAGCATGGCGCTTGCCGTACAGATGACCAGGGTGTCGATAAAAATGCCAATCATCTGGACAATTCCTTGCGCTGCGGGATGCGGAGGCCAGGACGCAGCCGCCGCTGCCGCGTTTGGCGTCGACCCCATTCCTGCCTCATTGGAAAACATACTGCGCTGAAAACCGTTAGTAATCGCCTGGCTTAAGGTATATCCCGCCGCGCCGCCTGCCGCTTCCTGCCAGCCAAAAGCACTCTCAAAAATAGACCAAATGACGTGGGGAAGTTGCCCGATATTCATTACGCAAATTACCAGGCTGGTCAGTACCCAGATTAACGCCATCAACGGGACAAACCCCTGCATGAGCCGGGCGACGCCATGAAGACCGCGAGTGATTGCCAGCAGAGCAAAGACAGCAAGAATAATGCCTGTCACCAGCGGGGGAAAATCAAAAGAAAAACTCAGGGCTCGGGCAACGGCGTTCGCCTGAACTCCGCTGAAAATTATGCCGTAGGCGATGAGCAAAAAGAGGGCGAACAGAACGCCCATCCAGCGCATCCCCAGCCCGCGCGCCATATACCATGCCGGTCCGCCACGAAACTGCCCATTAACGTCACGTTCTTTATAAAGTTGTGCAAGGGAACATTCGGCAAACGAGGTCGCCATGCCGATAAACGCGGCAACCCACATCCAGAAGACGGCACCTGGTCCACCGGCGGTAATAGCCAGCGCAACGCCAGCCAGGTTGCCGCTACCCACGCGCGCCGCAAGACTGGTACACAATGATTGAAATGAGGTTAAACCGCCTGGCTGTGGATGAATGCTATTTTTAAGACTTTTGCCAAACTGGCGGATGTAGCGAAACTGCACAAATCCGGTGCGAAAAGTGAACCAACAACCTGCGCCGAAGAGCAGGTAAATCATTACCGATCCCCAAAGGACGCTGTTAATAAAGGAGAAAAAATCTGGCATGCATATCCCTCTTATTGCCGGTCGCGATGACTTTCCTGTGTAAACGTTACCAATTGTTTAAGAAGTATATACGCTACGAGGTACTTGATAACTTCTGCGTAGCATACATGAGGTTTTGTATAAAAATGGCGGGCGATATCAACGCAGTGTCAGAAATCCGAAACAGTCTCGCCTGGCGATAACCGTCTTGTCGGCGGTTGCGCTGACGTTGCGTCGTGATATCATCAGGGCAGACCGGTTACATCCCCCTAACAAGCTGTTTAAAGAGAAATACTATCATGACGGACAAATTGACCTCCCTTCGTCAGTACACCACCGTAGTGGCCGACACTGGGGACATCGCGGCAATGAAGCTGTATCAACCGCAGGATGCCACAACCAACCCTTCTCTCATTCTTAACGCAGCGCAGATTCCGGAATACCGTAAGTTGATTGATGATGCTGTCGCCTGGGCGAAACAGCAGAGCAACGATCGCGCGCAGCAGATCGTGGACGCGACCGACAAACTGGCAGTAAATATTGGTCTGGAAATCCTGAAACTGGTTCCGGGCCGTATCTCAACTGAAGTTGATGCGCGTCTTTCCTATGACACCGAAGCGTCAATTGCGAAAGCAAAACGCCTGATCAAACTCTACAACGATGCAGGGATTAGCAACGATCGTATTCTGATCAAACTGGCTTCTACCTGGCAGGGTATCCGTGCTGCAGAACAGCTGGAAAAAGAAGGTATTAACTGTAACCTGACACTGCTGTTCTCCTTCGCTCAGGCTCGTGCTTGTGCGGAAGCGGGCGTGTTCCTGATCTCGCCGTTTGTTGGCCGTATTCTTGACTGGTACAAAGCGAATACCGACAAGAAAGAGTACGCTCCGGCAGAAGATCCGGGCGTGGTTTCTGTATCTGAAATCTACCAGTACTACAAAGAGCACGGTTATGAAACCGTGGTTATGGGCGCAAGCTTCCGTAACATCGGCGAAATTCTGGAACTGGCAGGTTGCGACCGTCTGACCATCGCACCGGCACTGCTGAAAGAGCTGGCTGAGAGCGAAGGGGCTATCGAACGTAAACTGTCTTACACCGGCGAAGTGAAAGCGCGTCCGGCGCGTATCACTGAGTCCGAGTTCCTGTGGCAGCACAACCAGGATCCAATGGCAGTAGATAAACTGGCGGAAGGTATCCGTAAGTTTGCTGTTGACCAAGAAAAACTGGAAAAAATGATCGGCGATCTGCTGTAATCATTCTTAGCGTGACCGGGAAGTCGGTCACGCTACCTCTTCTGAAGCCTGTCTGTCACTCCCTTCGCAGTGTATCATTCTGTTTAACGAGACTGTTTAAACGGAAAAATCTTGATGAATACTTTACGTATTGGCTTAGTTTCCATCTCTGATCGCGCATCCAGCGGCGTTTATCAGGATAAAGGCATCCCTGCGTTGGAAGAATGGCTGACATCGGCGCTAACCACGCCGTTTGAACTGGAAACCCGCTTAATCCCCGACGAGCAGGCGATCATCGAGCAAACGTTGTGTGAGCTGGTGGATGAAATGAGTTGCCATCTGGTGCTCACCACGGGCGGAACTGGCCCGGCGCGTCGTGACGTAACGCCCGATGCGACGCTGGCAGTAGCGGACCGCGAGATGCCAGGCTTTGGTGAACAGATGCGCCAGATCAGCCTGCATTTTGTACCAACTGCGATCCTTTCGCGTCAGGTGGGTGTGATTCGCAAACAGGCGCTGATCCTTAACTTACCCGGTCAGCCGAAGTCGATTAAAGAGACGCTGGAAGGTGTAAAGGACGCTGAGGGTAACGTTGTGGTGCACGGTATTTTTGCCAGCGTACCGTACTGCATTCAGTTGCTGGAAGGGCCATACGTTGAAACGGCACCGGAAGTGGTTGCTGCATTCAGACCGAAGAGTGCAAGACGCGAAGTTAGCGAATAAAAAAATCCCCCCGAGCGGGGGGATCTCAAAACAATTAGTGCGATTCACCAATCGGCAGAACGGTGCGACCAAACTGCTCGTTCAGCACTTCACCCATCGCCAGATAGATTGCGCTGGCACCGCAGATCAGACCAATCCAGCCGGCAAAGTGGATGATTGCGGCGTTACCGGCAATGTTACCGATCGCCAGCAGGGCAAACAGCACGGTCAGGCTAAAGAAAACGAATTGCAGAACGCGTGCGCCTTTCAGCGTGCCGAAGAACATAAACAGCGTAAATACGCCCCACAGACCCAGGTAGACACCAAGGAACTGTGCATTTGGCGCATCGGTCAGACCCAGTTTCGGCATCAGCAGAATCGCAACCAGCGTCAGCCAGAAAGAACCGTAAGAGGTGAATGCGGTTAAACCGAAAGTGTTGCCTTTTTTGTACTCCAGCAGACCAGCAAAAATTTGCGCGATGCCGCCGTAGAAAATGCCCATGGCAAGAATAATACCGTCAAGAGCGAAATAACCCACGTTGTGCAGGTTAAGCAGAATGGTGGTCATGCCGAAGCCCATCAGGCCCAGCGGTGCCGGATTAGCCAACTTAGTGTTGCCCATAATTCCTCAAAAATCATCATCGAATGAATGGTGAAATAATTTCCCTGAATAACTGTAGTGTTTTCAGGGCGCGGCATAATAATCAGCCAGTGGGGCAGTGTCTACGATCTTTTGAGGGGAAAATGAAAATTTTCCCCGGTTTCTGGTATCAGACCTGAGTGGCACTAACCATCCGGCGCAGGCAGGCGATTTGCAGTACGGCTGGAATCGTCACGCGATAGGCGCTGCCGCTGACCGCTTTAACCCCATTTAGTGCCGCGCCTACAGGGCCTCCCAGCCCCGCGCCGCGAAGCAAACC
Organism: Escherichia sp. WS1450; assembly: GCF_046487395.1. Lineage (NCBI taxonomy): Bacteria > Pseudomonadati > Pseudomonadota > Gammaproteobacteria > Enterobacterales > Enterobacteriaceae > Escherichia > Escherichia sp. WS1450. Next base: position 216,366 of record NZ_JBJQJO010000007.1, on the reverse strand, counting down.
ATGCCCAAGTACGCTCATTGCTGCGTGGGTGCGTAAAATGCGGGTCAATTGGCTGGAAAGCAAATGCGACACGCCTTTTGCCAATAATTTGTCTTTCATCAGCAGCGGCAGCAGCTCTTCCAGCTCATTCACCCTGGCATCGACCGCGTGCAGAAACTCCTGCTTATGTTCCTCGTCCATTTTCTTCCAGGTATTACGCAGAAATTGTTCCAGTAACTGTTGCTCAATTTCAAACGTAGACATCTCTTTGTCGGCTTTCAGCTTCAATCGTTTTGAAACATCGAGCAAAATGGCCCGATACAATTTACCGTGTCCGCGCAGTTTGTTGGCGATACTATCGCCACCAAAATGTTGTAATTCTCCGGCAATCAGCTGCCAGTTGCGGCGGTGTTGCTCGGGATGTCCTTCCATCGATTTAAACAGTTCGTTGCGCATCAGTACGCTGGAGAGGCGAGTTTTGCCTTTTTCATTATGGGTGAGCAGCCGGGCGAAATTTGCCAATTGTTCCTCACTACAATGCTGGAGAAAATCCAGATCTGAATCATTCAGGTAATTAACATTCATTTTTTGTGGCTTCTATATTCTGGCGTTAGTCGTCGCCGATAATTTTCAGCGTGGCCATATCCGATGAGTTCACCGTATGGCCGGAAAAGGTGATTTTTGAGACGCAGCGTTTATTGTCGTTATCGCTGTTAATGTTGATCCAGTCAGTGGTTTGCCCTTCTTTTATTTCTGAAGGAATATTCAGGCTCTGACTGGCGCTACGGGCGGCTTTGAAATAAACCGATGCACCGCTTAACTGCAAATCGCCATGGTCGGCTGAGAGTTGTATGCGTTTAACAATTCGGCAAACAGGAAGTTTCAGCGCCAGATCGTTGGTTTCGTTACGTGGCATTGCAATGACGCCGAGGATTTTATGGTCGTTTGCCTGCGCCGTGCAGCACAGCATCAGGCTAATCGCCAGGCTGGCGGAAAGCGTAAAAACGGATTTCATAAGGATTCTCTTAGTGGGGAGAGGTAGGGGATGAATACCCACTAGTTTACTGCTGATAAAGAGAAGATTCAGGTACGTAATATTTTCTTTTTATTACAATTTTTCTATGAATGTCTTGGCTGCTATTCATTCTCTATATGAATAAAATTGCTGTCAGTTTCATGTCTTGTTCTGGCATATCGCGAAATTTCTGCGCAAAAGCACAAAAAATTTTTGCATCTCCCCCTTGATGACGTGGGTTACGACCCCATTTAGTAGTCAACCGCAGTGAGTGAGTCTGCAAAAAAATGAAATTGGGCAGTTGAAACCAGACGTTTCGCCCCTATTACAGACTCACAACCACATGATGACCGAATATATAGTGGAGACGTTTAGATGGGTAAAATAATTGGTATCGACCTGGGTACTACCAACTCTTGTGTAGCGATTATGGATGGCACCACTCCTCGTGTACTGGAGAACGCCGAAGGCGATCGCACCACGCCTTCTATCATTGCCTATACCCAGGATGGTGAAACTCTGGTTGGTCAGCCGGCTAAACGTCAGGCAGTGACGAACCCGCAAAATACCCTGTTTGCGATTAAACGCCTGATTGGCCGCCGCTTCCAGGACGAAGAAGTACAGCGTGATGTTTCCATCATGCCGTTCAAAATTATTGCTGCTGATAACGGCGACGCATGGGTCGAAGTTAAAGGCCAGAAAATGGCACCGCCGCAGATCTCTGCTGAAGTGCTGAAAAAAATGAAGAAAACCGCTGAAGATTACCTGGGTGAACCGGTAACTGAAGCTGTTATCACCGTACCGGCATACTTTAACGATGCTCAGCGTCAGGCAACCAAAGACGCAGGCCGTATCGCTGGTCTGGAAGTAAAACGTATCATCAACGAACCGACCGCAGCTGCGCTGGCTTACGGTCTGGACAAAGGTACTGGCAACCGTACTATCGCGGTTTATGACCTGGGTGGTGGTACTTTCGATATTTCTATTATCGAAATCGACGAAGTTGACGGCGAAAAAACCTTCGAAGTTCTGGCAACCAACGGTGATACCCATCTGGGTGGTGAAGACTTCGACAGCCGTCTGATCAACTACCTGGTTGAAGAATTCAAGAAAGATCAGGGCATTGACCTGCGCAACGATCCGCTGGCAATGCAGCGCCTGAAAGAAGCGGCAGAAAAAGCGAAAATTGAGCTGTCTTCCGCTCAGCAGACCGACGTTAACCTGCCGTACATCACTGCAGACGCGACCGGTCCGAAACACATGAACATCAAAGTGACTCGTGCGAAACTGGAAAGCCTGGTTGAAGATCTGGTAAACCGTTCCATTGAGCCGCTGAAAGTTGCACTGCAGGACGCTGGCCTGTCCGTATCTGATATCGACGACGTTATCCTCGTTGGTGGTCAGACTCGTATGCCAATGGTTCAGAAGAAAGTTGCTGAGTTCTTTGGTAAAGAGCCGCGTAAAGACGTTAACCCGGACGAAGCTGTAGCAATCGGTGCTGCTGTTCAGGGTGGTGTTCTGACTGGTGACGTAAAAGACGTACTGCTGCTGGACGTTACCCCGCTGTCTCTGGGTATCGAAACCATGGGCGGTGTGATGACGACGCTGATCGCGAAAAACACCACTATCCCGACCAAGCACAGCCAGGTGTTCTCTACCGCTGAAGACAACCAGTCTGCGGTAACCATCCATGTGCTGCAGGGTGAACGTAAACGTGCAGCTGATAACAAATCTCTGGGTCAGTTCAACCTGGATGGTATCAACCCGGCACCGCGCGGCATGCCGCAGATCGAAGTTACCTTCGATATCGATGCTGACGGTATCCTGCACGTTTCCGCGAAAGATAAAAACAGCGGTAAAGAGCAGAAGATCACCATCAAGGCTTCTTCTGGTCTGAACGAAGATGAAATCCAGAAAATGGTACGCGACGCAGAAGCTAACGCCGAAGCTGACCGTAAGTTTGAAGAGCTGGTACAGACTCGCAACCAGGGCGACCATCTGCTGCACAGCACCCGTAAGCAGGTTGAAGAAGCAGGCGACAAACTGCCGGCTGACGACAAAACTGCTATCGAGTCTGCACTGACTGCACTGGAAACTGCTCTGAAAGGTGAAGACAAAGCCGCTATCGAAGCGAAAATGCAGGAACTGGCACAGGTTTCCCAGAAACTGATGGAAATCGCCCAGCAGCAACATGCCCAGCAGCAGACTGCCGGTGCTGATGCTTCTGCAAACAACGCGAAAGATGACGATGTTGTCGACGCTGAATTTGAAGAAGTCAAAGACAAAAAATAATCGCCCTATAAACGGGTAATTATACTGACACGGGCGAAGGGGTATTTCCTCTCCGCCCGTGCATTCATCTAGGGGCAATTTAAAAAAGATGGCTAAGCAAGATTATTACGAGATTTTAGGCGTTTCCAAAACAGCGGAAGAGCGTGAAATCAAAAAGGCCTACAAACGCCTGGCCATGAAATACCACCCGGACCGTAACCAGGGTGACAAAGAGGCCGAGGCGAAATTTAAAGAGATCAAGGAAGCTTATGAAGTTCTGACCGACTCGCAAAAACGTGCGGCATACGATCAGTATGGTCATGCTGCGTTTGAGCAAGGCGGCATGGGCGGCGGCGGTTTTGGCGGCGGCGCAGACTTCAGCGATATTTTTGGTGACGTTTTCGGCGATATTTTTGGCGGCGGACGTGGTCGTCAACGTGCGGCGCGCGGTGCTGATTTACGCTATAACATGGAGCTCACCCTAGAAGAAGCTGTACGTGGCGTGACCAAAGAGATCCGCATTCCGACTCTGGAAGAGTGTGACGTTTGCCACGGTAGCGGTGCAAAACCAGGTACACAGCCGCAGACCTGTCCGACCTGTCATGGTTCTGGTCAGGTGCAGATGCGCCAGGGTTTCTTTGCCGTGCAGCAGACCTGTCCACACTGTCAGGGCCGGGGTACGCTGATCAAAGATCCGTGCAACAAATGTCATGGTCATGGTCGTGTTGAGCGCAGCAAAACGCTGTCCGTTAAAATCCCGGCAGGGGTGGACACTGGAGACCGCATCCGTCTTGCGGGCGAAGGTGAAGCGGGCGAGCATGGCGCACCGGCAGGCGATCTGTACGTTCAGGTTCAGGTTAAACAGCACCCGATTTTCGAGCGTGAAGGCAACAACCTCTATTGCGAAGTCCCGATCAACTTCGCTATGGCGGCGCTGGGTGGCGAAATCGAAGTACCGACCCTTGATGGTCGCGTCAAACTGAAAGTGCCTGGCGAAACCCAGACCGGTAAGCTGTTCCGTATGCGCGGTAAAGGCGTCAAGTCTGTCCGCGGTGGCGCACAGGGTGATTTGCTGTGCCGCGTTGTCGTCGAAACACCGGTAGGTCTGAACGAGAAGCAGAAACAGCTGCTGCAAGAGCTGCAGGAAAGCTTCGGTGGCCCAACCGGCGAGCACAACAGCCCGCGTTCAAAGAGCTTCTTTGATGGTGTGAAGAAGTTTTTCGACGACCTGACTCGCTAACCTCCCCAAAAGCCTGCCCGTGGGCAGGCTTGGGTAAAAATAGGGTGCGTTGAAGATATGCGAGCACCTGTAAAGTGGCGGGGATCACTCCCCGCCGTTGCTCTTACTCGGATTCGTAAGCCGTGAAAACAGCAACCTCCGTCTGGCCAGTTCGGATGTGAACCTCACAGAGGTCTTTTCTCGTTACCAGCGCCGCCACTACGGCGGTGATACAGATGACGATCAGGGCGACAATCATCGCCTTATGCTGCTTCATTGCTCTCTTCTCCTTGACCTTACGGTCAGTAAGAGGCACTCTACATGTGTTCAGCATATAGGGGGCCTCGGGTTGATGGTAAAATATCACTCGGGGCTTTTCTCTATCTGCCGTTCAGCTAATGCCTGAGACAGACAGCCTCAAGCACCCGCCGCTATTATATCGCTCTCTTTAACCCATTCTGTTTTATCGATTCTAATCCTGAAGACGCCTCGCATTTTTATGGCGTAATTTTTTAATGATTTAATTATTTAACTTTAATTTATCTCTTCATCGCAATTATTGTCGACAAACTGGATTATTTTTGAAATATTGGCCTAACAAACATCGCAGACTGACAACAAATTAATTATTACTTTTCCTAATTAATCCCTCAGAAATCCTGACCTTAAGCTATGATTATCAGGGCTTAGGGTCACACGTCAGCGCTTACAGCCGTCAAAAACTCATCTCATCACTGATGACGCAAATCCTTCAATGGCTCGTAAAAAGCGAATTATTCCTACACTATAATCTGATTTTAACGATGATTCGTGCGGGGTAAAATAGTAAAAACGATCTATTCACCTGAAAGAGAAATAAAAAGTGAAACATCTGCATCGATTCTTTAGCAGTGATGCCTCGGGAGGCATTATTCTTATCATTGCCGCTATCCTGGCGATGATTATGGCCAATAGCGGCGCAACCAGTGGATGGTATCACGACTTTCTGGAGACGCCGGTTCAGCTCCGGGTTGGTTCACTCGAAATCAACAAAAACATGCTGTTATGGATAAATGACGCGCTGATGGCGGTATTTTTCCTGTTAGTCGGTTTGGAAGTTAAACGTGAACTGATGCAAGGATCGCTAGCCAGCTTACGCCAGGCCGCATTTCCAGTTATCGCCGCTATTGGTGGGATGATTGTGCCGGCATTGCTCTATCTGGCCTTTAACTATGCCGATCCGATTACCCGCGAAGGGTGGGCGATCCCGGCGGCTACTGACATTGCCTTTGCACTTGGTGTGCTGGCGCTGTTGGGAAGTCGTGTTCCGTTAGCGCTGAAGATCTTTTTGATGGCTCTGGCTATTATCGACGATCTTGGGGCCATCATTATCATCGCATTGTTCTACACTAATGACTTATCGATGGCCTCTCTTGGTGTCGCGGCTGTAGCAATTGCGGTACTCGCGGTATTGAATCTGTGTGGTGTACGCCGCACGGGCGTCTATATTCTGGTTGGCGTGGTGTTGTGGACTGCGGTGTTGAAATCGGGGGTTCACGCAACCCTGGCGGGGGTAATTGTCGGCTTCTTTATTCCTTTGAAAGAGAAGCATGGGCGTTCTCCAGCGAAGCGACTGGAGCATGTGTTGCACCCGTGGGTGGCGTATCTGATTTTACCGCTGTTTGCATTTGCTAATGCTGGCGTTTCACTGCAAGGCGTCACGCTGGATGGCTTGACCTCCATTCTGCCATTGGGGATCATCGCTGGCTTGCTGATTGGCAAACCGCTGGGGATTAGTCTGTTCTGCTGGTTGGCGCTGCGTTTGAAATTGGCGCATCTGCCTGAGGGAACGACTTATCAGCAAATTATGGCGGTGGGGATCCTGTGCGGTATCGGTTTTACTATGTCTATCTTTATTGCCAGCCTGGCCTTTGGTAGCGTAGATCCAGAACTGATTAACTGGGCGAAACTCGGTATCCTGGTCGGTTCTATCTCTTCGGCGGTAATTGGATACAGCTGGTTACGCGTTCGTTTGCGTCCATCAGTTTGACAGGACGGTTTACCGGGGAGCCATAAACGGCTCCCTTTTCATTGTTATCAGGGAGAGAAATGAGCATGTCTCATATCAATTACAACCACTTGTATTACTTCTGGCATGTCTATAAAGAAGGTTCCGTGGTTGGCGCAGCGGAGGCGCTTTATTTAACACCACAAACCATTACCGGACAGATTCGGGCGCTGGAAGAGCGCCTGCAAGGCAAATTATTTAAGCGCAAGGGACGTGGCCTCGAGCCCAGCGAGCTGGGAGAGCTGGTCTATCGCTATGCCGATAAAATGTTCACCTTAAGCCAGGAAATGCTGGATATCGTGAACTATCGCAAAGAATCCAATTTATTGTTTGACGTTGGCGTGGCTGATGCACTTTCTAAACGCCTGGTCAGTAGCGTACTTAACGCCGCAGTGGTAGAAGGCGAGCCGATTCATCTTCGCTGCTTCGAATCCACCCACGAAATGCTGCTGGAGCAATTAAGTCAGCATAAACTGGATATGATCATTTCCGACTGTCCGATAGATTCTACGCAGCAGGAAGGTCTGTTCTCCGTGAGAATTGGCGAATGTGGCGTGAGTTTCTGGTGTACAAATCCACCACCGGAAAAACCGTTCCCGGCTTGTCTGGAAGAACGGCGGCTTTTGATTCCTGGGCGACGTTCAATGTTAGGGCGCAAATTGCTTAACTGGTTTAACTCCCAGGGATTAAACGTAGAAATCCTCGGCGAGTTTGATGATGCCGCGTTGATGAAAGCTTTTGGTGCGATGCACAATGCAATCTTCGTTGCCCCAACGCTTTATGCATATGACTTTTATGCCGATAAAACTGTCGTAGAAATTGGTCGCGTCGAAAATGTGATGGAAGAGTACCATGCTATTTTTGCTGAGCGGATGATTCAGCACCCGGCGGTACAGCGAATCTGCAATACGGATTATTCTGCGCTTTTTAGCCCAGCGGCACGTTAATCGGCAGCTCCCCCAAAGTTAAGGTGGGGGAGATAGATTAGTTGTACATTACCACGATTTTGACTCGGCTCATTATTTGCCCGCTTGAGACATTGTTTCCATATGTACGCGGGCGAATAAATAGAGGAATCTGATTACTTCCTTCATGGGGATGCTGAAAAGAGTAGTAATTGCTTTTACCATACTGGATTTCATTCGTACCATCATTGGAGAGTTGAAAGCCTATTTGACCCGCACCGTCCTCACTGTTTTCTAAATCATTTTTTAATATGCTGGTTCCTGACTCCTGTATCGTCACTGGCTCAAAGTAATATTCAACATCACTGGGTTCAAAAACTAATTCACCTTGCTCACCCTGGATACAGTCAAATCTTATATGATGAAACTGATAATTTTCATTATTGATACGAGACAGTACAAATCGTCCAGTGTCGATGGATTGATCTTCAAAACCACAGGTCATTAAATTTACCTGTAAAATAGTATTTAAATTAAAATTAAAGCGGACGCTATTACAATTAGTATTATTCCCTGTGCATGAACTCACTTCAATTTCGAACAGCAAAGGAAAAGGAGTTCCTGGAAAAATATCTGCGGTGTCAGAACTATCTGATACAGATGCGATAGAATATGGAATGGTGAAATTTATCGCAGATAGCATTTCTTCTAAATTATAAGATAACTTCCCTGGAAGCTCTATTTTTTTACCGTCAGATTCAAAGGGGAAATTAATAATGTAATGACGACTTCCGACTTTAAACCTTAAAGCGTTCTGTGTTAAAAAATGAACTTTAATGGCGTTGGTCGTCTCTTGCAAGTCTGCACACTCAATGATATTCCCGGGGTTTTCAATTTTCTCGGCAGTTAGATTACCTTTCATACTCAGTGGCTTGAGTATATATGTTCCACGTTGTTCACCGACATTGGTCACTGCACAGGGAGCACTTTGCACAATAAAAGAATATAGACTCAAGGTGATTAATAAAAGCCACTTCATAGTAAACTCCTTTTACTGGCATATATATGTTTTGTTTTCATCGATAACGTGTTGAAAAGTAATAGTACAGAATAAGTTCTGTTCATCATTGAGAGCAACTTTGATGCCAGTGGGAATTTCATCTACGCGAATAAAAAGGCGACTACCCTGGCCAACGACTCCAATATTGTTTTCCTGGAGATCCAGTACGTCATAGCCAAAGGTTAATGGCGAACCATCGGGACGCAGTGCCTGTATATACCAGGGCTTACGTTGGTCAGTTGTAAACTGCACATAAGAAACTGCTCCACGGTAAGGCGCAATAATTTGACGATTGCCCTGCAATTCTGTTTCACTTTCACTGTTTGCTATATCAAGTACCAGATGGTTTTCACGATGAGGTATCATCAGGTCGTAAACAACCTGGCCTTTGCTGTTTGTTCGGTTGTATTTTTGTCCATTAATATGCGCGCCTTCTAACCCAGGCGCATCCAGAATTGCAAATGTATCGGATAACTGGTTAGTTATATTAATACCACCGGGCCAGACAACTAATCCACTACTAATACTTCCACCACTTTGCCAGGCGTTTTTAGAATGGCTATAGCTGCCATCTATTGTGGCGATGGGAGTTCTCCAGCTTAAATTCGTACCAAGCGAGGTATCATTATTTTGTTGTTGCTGATTAACATATATACCATAATTTAACTGATCATGTTCACCGGCTATGCCAGTAATTCCAGTATTGTTGGAGGAATAGCCATCTTTGGAAAATGAGGTCGAATTCGATAAGTTAATTTGGTGACGTGTTTTGGCAATATCATCCCCCCAGTAGAAAGGAATGGAGATAAACAGATTAAAACGCTCCTCTTCTTTGTCGTTTTCATCATAGGATTGGCTGGCAGAGAAAGTATAACTGATGCGTTGCCAGCTATTGGAATAACTGAATTGGTAATCTTTAGCATTTCCACTTCGCCCCCAGTAATTCCGCCAAAGTGCACTTAATGATACATTTCCCAGATTATTGGATAAAGGTTGCATGATATTGGCAGAAAGGCTATTTTTTCTGCCAATATCATAAAAATCGTCATCATCACTCTGATGATTTATTTTATCATTTTCGTAAAGATGGTCGCTGAATGTCCTGTAATCCTGCGAAGCATAACGCCAGGCGGCCACGCTAAAGTGAGTAGCCGTTTGCAATAGATATTTATTATAGGCGACCTGATAGCTCGTACCTTCGTGTCTGGTATCATTATTTAACTTACTACTCGATCGGGTAGCATCAAAAGAGATTGCTCCCAGCGGTGTATTCCAACCATTTCCCAGAGTTATAGCATTATAGTTATCGGATAAAATCGTACCGCCATAAAGTGTCAAAAGATTGTTGAGGCCATATATATAATTTGCCTCGAGAAAGTCCTCCTGATTCTTGACACCATATATCTGACTGCGTCCGGCGATAAAATCGAAATTTGAAACACCAGGTTGCAGCATATTGGGCACGGAAGAGTAGGGCACCAAAAAGGAACGAACACTACCATCTGCTTCCTTAATGCTGACATCGAGATCAGAGCCGCTGCCCGAAAGTTGCAAATCTGCGATAGTAAATGGTCCTGGGGGAACCTCTTTTTGGTAAATGGTATAGCCATTTTGCGAAACCGTTATCAAGGCGTTACTTTGCGCAACACCTTGTACTAAAGGTGTAAAGCTTTGCATAGAATCAGGTAGCATTTGCATATCGCGAAATAAGCGTATTCCGCTAAATCGCAGAGAGTCGAATATGAGTGAGGATGTGTAATTTTCTCCTATCTGAACTGTGCTTAATATTTGCGACCAGCCACGTTCCAGGTAAAGAGTATTACTTTGCCATTTGCCTTTCATATCATCAGGTTTGCTATAACTGGCATCAGAGTGTAACTGCCAACTAAATAAATTTAATCCGCTGTTGAACCGGCCATAACTGGTTGTATTACTGTTATTATTGCTGTCATAAGAGCGATACTGACTTAAATTATAGGAGGTATAAAAAGCATCAATGCCGCGATCCCAACTTTCCGGGGGAACGTAACCTCTTTCAAGTTCATTGATATACGCCTGTGGGATCGTTAAATTTAGTCGGTGTTCACTGATATCCCACTGATATTGTCCACCATGAACCGCTTCATCCAGTAAAATACAATTATCTTCTGTATTGAGATTATCGGTCTTTACCCCCAGTGTGGTTAGTAGCACCTTAGGCAGACATGGTTTGGCTGGTGACTCTGGGATCGTGATATCTTGTTTCCCACGCCACTGGTGGTTTACATAAACATCAAGTTCGTAGTTTCCCGGAAGAGGTTGTTTATTATCGAAACGATATTCGGAAACTTTTTCTCCTCTCATGCCGCCGATCATAAAGTGTGTATCAAAAGTTTCTTCAGCATAACCCGGAAAAGAATACAAAAAAATAATAGCAGCGACCCATCGTGTCGTCCTTAACATGACTTTTTCCTGTTATCGTGCGGCGATTTTACTATGGATGTTATTCCCGTAATCATCAACTACCGTTAGTTCATATTCTGATGCGTGGTTATTTTTTAATGTAATGTCGTTATTCGAAAATGGAGGCAGTAAGATACTTTCATTATTAACTTTCACGTTTTGTGCTTTGATAGTTGTAACCGTTATCCAGTTGGCTGTTTCGTTGTTTATTGAGATGGCGTTATTTTTCTTTTTGATATTTAATTGAGAAAGGCTTTTTTTATCTACCGGAGCTATTCCGCTTGGACGCCAAAGTAACTTTATACGGTTTTGCAATGCAAGTTTAATTTTGTTTTTTCCTGCATTTTGTGGGTTGTTTGGAGGGATATCCAGAACATTTAGATAAAATAAACTTTCTTTATTGTGAGGCAAATTGTTTGGCATTTTTCTTATTTTAAGTTGTTGGCCAGAACCACCTGCTACACGACTTACTGGCGGTGTGAGAATAAATGGGACCTGAATTTTTTCTGGCGCGATAGTTGTGTTCCCATCATCGATCCATGCCTGAATTAAAGAGGCATTTTTACTTTGATTCATTAACTGTACGAGAACTTCTCTGTTTTTTTCCGGATAAATAATGCGCGTACCATAGATGACCACACCGGCATGAACAGGTAAAATAAAAAATGACATCAGTAATGCTGTTATTATTCTCACGTAACCACTCCGTAAATAATACCGGTAGCAGAGCTACCGGCAAAAAACGTTAATCTGCACTGATTTTAATCGTTACGGTTGACTCTACAGAGCCTTTTGTAACAGGATTGCCACTTGTGCGGGCATATTGTGCACTTAAATTAAGAACATATTGACCAGAGCCATTATCTTTCAGCGGTGTTTTTAACCCCGGTCTCATTCTGGTCAAAGTCCCATCATCGAGGAAAATGGCAAAGCCAATGTTCTCAGCAGTTCCTTTATTCAGCGTAAAGTTATTAGCATCAAACTCTGATGCTAGCACTTCGATACTTGGGGCTGTATTGCCGTCACACTGAATTTCTAAGTCATGAGAGGTTGAACCGGTTTTTAAAGTGTAGATTTCATTATTGATAAGTTGATTCATTGCACTGGTTACAACATCTTCGACAACGATATCTGTTGTCGAATCACCATTAACAAAGTAACACGTTGTATCAACAACTTCTCCTCTAATGGTTAGTGTTCCTTGATCGACATCCTTGGCGAAGGTTGTTGCGCTAAACATCAACGTTGTCGCAACGAAGGGAATAATATACTTTTTCATAAATCATCCTTAATTAACTGGTATGGAAGGTCACTCGTTGTCAAACCCGATTATGTGATCAGGTTGTTATTATTTAGATTAATGTTTAAGTTTTTTAATTTCTTGATGTGAAGTTGATGAAAGTTTGAAAATTTAATATTCTTAATTGTTCCCTTCTTTATAATAAGAGCAAGTTTCCATCATTAGAATGACAGAGTAGGATGTTTCAGAGCATGCTTCAGATTATTTTTTATTTCTCTGCAGTGAATTAATAATCATCACAGATAATTTCATTCTGAAATTACTTCTTTTTTGGGGTGTTTTAATTGTGATGAGCTATGTTTTTCATAAGGAACATACACTCGTTGATGCTTTTAAGGTATTTTCTCATTTCTGGGGATGTTTTGTCGTAATCGTGCATAAACTTTTTCAGTTCTTTATACACATCATTATTTAGCTTTACATTGTCGCGAACTAAAGTTTGTATCAATGGTATCAAAATTTCGAAACGGGACGGTTTGTCATCAATACTTGCCAGGGTTTTGAATACTCCTGTGTATCTGTAACCCAGGTGCTTATTGACAAGTTGAGTGGTCCATCGACCAGGCATAATATCTTCACAGAGCAAATTTTTTATTCTGGTATTAGTGAATGATGCTCCAAATATGTTGCTTTTTTTAATGAATAGATTATTAATTTCTCCATTTGAAAAGATGGTATTTGATAAGTCGCTTTCAAAACATGATATATTGGATAATATACAACCAAAATAATACCCATATGAAAGGTTGCTCTTTTCTATTGTTATATTTGATAGCGACATTTTATGTATATTGATATTAGGGGAAGTCAAATACTGGATCTTTTGATCGTTAAGTTCATACATCTCCAGTGATTTATTATAGGGTAATAAAAGTATAAATTCCTTTACGTTATCTCCGCAGTAAGAAAAGACAACATCAAATTTATTGGTCATCGTGTTTTCAGTTGAGCAGTAAGCTGATTTTTCTATTAATCGACTGGATGTGCTTTTAAATAAAGCTGATTTTTCACATAGTTGTGAATATGCAATATTGCTAGTTTTAAAATTCTGCCATATTATTCCCTGGTTATCATCTATCGATGAGGAGGGAATTTTATTACATTGATCATTGTATAGCTCTGGAAAAATATTTTTTTTGATTAGCTTTTTGATTTCCTGGTTAAGGTGACTTTTTTTCTTGTCTATTTCACTGTATTTTGCATTTTGTGACGTCTCCTGATGATAAAAAAATGACTGGAGATGTTTGCAGGCCTCATAAAATATCTCAGGAATATATAGCTGTGGGTATATTTCCTGGCTGAAGTTTACCTTTAAAAACTTAATGAATTTTTCATGGCATTCTTGATATATCTTAATCTCTTCAGAAAGACATTCGCTTGTTCTGTCATCAAAAACATCCAATCTAAGTAATGTGATTTCTTTGTGTTTAAAAAAAGAAAATTGAACTGTATTTTCTATGAGTTTACATCTATAAAAATGCGCATCTCTTAGATGAGTGTATTGAAAAAAATGATGAAGGACTGGAGATGGTTTAGGCAAATCCTGGCTTCTAAAAAAGTCATCAAACAAAATTAAGAACTCGGTTTTATACTCGCAAAATACTTTTATTAACTCATTTTGTCTTGTTTTATTTATTATTACATCATCTACTATATTTGATTTATAAAGACAACGTGGTGAGATTGAGATACCATCTGTCATTATCAGTCCTTGAAGTTGATGAATTTTTTTTAATTTAATTTATGAGTGAATGTGAGGACTATCAAAAATCGCTCATTAATTTTAAGAAGTACAATATAAATAGGTAGTTAACCTGTGTTGATTACTGTTAATAATTTACAAGGTCTAATAAGGAGATATTTATGAATCGTTAAAGTGTATAGGAATTTAATTCAAAAATAGAGTGGTCTTAAGTTTAATACCTCAATGTGTATCACAATCTCCACATTCTGTGTAGGGGGAGTCTGAAGATTGAGTAGATATTCTTATTCAGAATGTATCAGCAGATGATTCTACGATTTTTAAGCCACGAAGAGTTCAGAGAGTGTAACGGCATGTCTGCAAGAACCAGCATCTTTTGACTATCTGGCAACCGGCAGTGTGTTTTCTCACGCATCACAAAAGCAGCAGGCATAAAAAAACCCGCTTGCGCGGGCTTTTTCACAAAGCTTCAGCAAATTGGCGATTAAGCCAGTTTGTTGATCTGTGCAGTCAGGTTAGCCTTATGACGTGCAGCTTTGTTTTTGTGGATCAGACCTTTAGCAGCCTGACGGTCCACGATCGGTTGCATTTCGTTAAATGCTTTCTGTGCAGCAGCTTTGTCGCCAGCTTCGATAGCTGCGTATACTTTCTTGATGAAAGTACGCATCATAGAGCGACGGCTTGCGTTGTGCTTACGAGCCTTTTCAGACTGAATGGCGCGCTTCTTAGCTGATTTGATATTAGCCAAGGTCCAACTCCCAAATGTGTTCTATATGGACAATTCAAAGGCCGAGGAATATGCCCTTTTAGCCTTCTTTTGTCAATGGATTTGTGCAAATAAGCGCCGTTAATGTGCCGGCACTCGTTACGTAGTGATGGCGCAGGATTCTACCAGCTTGCGGGGTGTGAATACAGCTTTTCCGCGATAAAAATTGCAGCAGGTGGTCAGTTTCTTCCCGTGATTTGCGCCATGGCAATGAAAAGCCACTTCTTTCTGATTTCGGTACTCAATCGCCGGTTAACCTTGACCGCTGTACAAGGTATACTCGGACGATTTTCACTGTTTTGAGCCAGACATGAAGCTGATACGCGGCATACATAATCTCAGCCAGGCCCCGCAAGAAGGGTGTGTGCTGACTATTGGTAATTTCGACGGCGTGCATCGCGGTCATCGCGCGCTGTTACAGGGCTTGCAGGAAGAAGGGCGCAAGCGAAACTTACCGGTGATGGTGATGCTTTTTGAACCTCAACCACTGGAACTGTTTGCTACCGATAAAGCCCCGGCACGGCTGACCCGGCTGCGGGAAAAACTACGTTACCTTGCAGAGTGTGGCGTTGATTACGTGCTGTGCGTACGTTTCGACAGGCGTTTCGCGGCGTTAACCGCGCAAAATTTCATCAGCGATCTTCTGGTGAAGCATTTGCGCGTAAAATTTCTTGCTGTAGGGGATGATTTCCGCTTTGGCGCTGGTCGTGAAGGCGATTTCTTGTTATTACAGAAAGCTGGCATGGAATACGGCTTCGATATCACCAGTACGCAAACTTTTTGCGAAGGTGGCGTGCGTATCAGCAGCACCGCCGTGCGTCAGGCCCTTGCGGATGACAATCTGGCTCTGGCAGAAAGTTTACTGGGGCACCCGTTTGCCATCTCCGGGCGTGTAGTCCACGGTGATGAATTAGGGCGCACTATAGGTTTCCCGACGGCGAATGTACCGCTGCGCCGTCAGGTTTCCCCGGTGAAAGGGGTTTATGCGGTAGAAGTGCTGGGTCTCGGTGAAAAGCCGTTACCCGGCGTGGCAAACATCGGAACACGCCCAACGGTTGCCGGTATTCGCCAGCAGCTGGAAGTGCATTTGTTAGATGTTGCAATGGACCTTTACGGTCGCCATATACAAGTAGTGCTGCGTAAAAAAATACGCAATGAGCAGCGATTTGCGTCGCTGGACGAACTGAAAGCGCAGATTGCGCGTGATGAATTAACCGCCCGCGAACTTTTTGGGCTAACAAAACCGGCTTAAGCCTGTTATGTAATCAAACCGAAACACGGAACCGAGAATCTGATGAGTGACTATAAATCAACCCTGAATTTGCCGGAAACAGGGTTCCCGATGCGTGGCGATCTCGCCAAGCGCGAACCGGGAATGCTGGCGCGTTGGACTGATGATGATCTGTACGGCATCATCCGTGCGGCTAAAAAAGGCAAAAAAACCTTCATTCTGCATGATGGCCCTCCTTATGCGAATGGCAGCATTCATATTGGTCACTCGGTTAACAAGATTCTGAAAGACATTATCGTGAAGTCCAAAGGGCTTTCCGGTTATGACTCGCCGTATGTGCCTGGCTGGGACTGTCATGGTCTGCCAATCGAACTGAAAGTAGAGCAAGAATACGGTAAGCCGGGGGAGAAATTCACCGCCGCTGAGTTCCGCGCCAAGTGCCGCGAATACGCTGCGACCCAGGTTGACGGTCAGCGCAAAGACTTTATCCGTCTGGGCGTGCTGGGTGACTGGTCCCACCCGTACCTGACCATGGACTTCAAAACTGAAGCCAATATCATCCGCGCGCTGGGCAAAATCATCGGCAACGGTCACCTGCACAAAGGCGCGAAGCCGGTACACTGGTGCGTTGACTGCCGTTCTGCGCTGGCGGAAGCGGAAGTTGAGTATTACGACAAAACTTCTCCGTCCATCGACGTTGCTTTCCAGGCGGTCGATCAGGATGCGCTGAAAGCAAAATTTGCCGTAAGCAACGTTAACGGCCCAATCTCGCTGGTGATCTGGACCACTACGCCGTGGACTCTGCCTGCGAACCGCGCAATCTCTATTGCACCTGATTTCGACTATGCGCTGGTGCAGATCGACGGTCAGGCCGTGATTCTGGCGAAAGATCTGGTTGAAAGCGTAATGCAGCGTATCGGCGTGACCGATTACACCATTCTCGGCACGGTAAAAGGTGCGGAGCTTGAGCTGCTGCGCTTTACCCATCCGTTTATGGGCTTCGACGTTCCGGCAATCCTCGGCGATCACGTTACCCTGGATGCCGGTACCGGTGCCGTTCACACCGCGCCTGGCCACGGCCCGGACGACTATGTGATCGGTCAGAAATACGGCCTGGAAACCGCTAACCCGGTTGGCCCGGACGGCACTTATCTGCCGGGTACTTACCCGACGCTGGATGGCGTGAACGTTTTCAAAGCGAACGACATCGTTGTTGCGCTGCTGCAGGAAAAAGGCGCGCTGTTGCACGTTGAGAAAATGCAGCACAGCTATCCGTGCTGCTGGCGTCACAAAACGCCGATCATCTTCCGCGCGACGCCGCAGTGGTTCGTCAGCATGGATCAGAAAGGTCTGCGTGCGCAGTCACTGAAAGAGATCAAAGGCGTGCAGTGGATCCCGGACTGGGGCCAGGCGCGTATCGAGTCGATGGTTGCTAACCGTCCTGACTGGTGTATCTCCCGTCAGCGCACCTGGGGCGTACCGATGTCACTGTTCGTGCATAAAGACACGGAAGAGCTGCATCCGCGTACCCTCGAACTGATGGAAGAAGTGGCTAAACGCGTTGAAGTTGACGGCATCCAGGCGTGGTGGGATCTCGATGCGAAAGAGCTCCTCGGCGACGAAGCTGATCAGTACGTGAAAGTGCCGGATACTCTCGACGTATGGTTTGACTCCGGATCTACCCACTCTTCCGTTGTTGACGTGCGTCCGGAATTTGCCGGTCACGCTGCGGACATGTATCTGGAAGGTTCAGACCAGCACCGTGGCTGGTTCATGTCCTCTCTGATGATCTCTACCGCGATGAAGGGCAAAGCACCGTATCGTCAGGTACTGACCCACGGCTTTACCGTGGATGGTCAGGGCCGCAAGATGTCTAAATCCATCGGCAACACCGTTTCGCCGCAGGATGTGATGAACAAACTGGGCGCGGATATTCTGCGTCTGTGGGTGGCATCAACTGACTACACCGGTGAAATGGCCGTTTCTGACGAGATCCTGAAACGTGCTGCCGACAGCTATCGTCGTATCCGTAACACCGCGCGCTTCCTGCTGGCAAACCTGAACGGTTTTGATCCGGCAAAAGATATGGTGAAACCGGAAGAGATGGTGGTACTGGATCGCTGGGCCGTAGGTTGTGCGAAAGCGGCACAGGAAGACATCCTCAAGGCGTACGAAGCATACGATTTCCACGAAGTGGTACAGCGTCTGATGCGCTTCTGCTCCGTTGAGATGGGTTCCTTCTACCTCGACATCATCAAAGACCGTCAGTACACCGCCAAAGCGGACAGTGTGGCGCGTCGTAGCTGCCAGACAGCGCTGTATCACATCGCGGAAGCGCTGGTGCGCTGGATGGCACCAATCCTCTCCTTCACCGCTGATGAAGTGTGGGGCTACCTGCCGGGTGAACGTGAAAAATACGTCTTCACCGGCGAGTGGTACGAAGGCCTGTTTGGTCTGGCAGACAGTGAAGCGATGAACGATGCGTTCTGGGACGAGCTGTTGAAAGTGCGTGGCGAAGTGAACAAAGTCATTGAGCAAGCGCGTGCCGACAAGAAAGTGGGTGGCTCGCTGGAAGCGGCAGTGACCTTGTTCGCAGAACCGGAACTGGCGGCGAAACTGACCGCGCTGGGCGATGAATTACGATTTGTCCTGTTGACCTCCGGCGCTACCGTTGCAGACTATAACGACGCACCTGCTGATGCCCAGCAGAGCGAAGTACTCAAAGGGCTGAAAGTCGCGTTGAGTAAAGCCGAAGGTGAGAAGTGCCCACGCTGCTGGCACTATACCCAGGATGTCGGCAAGGTGGCGGAACACGCAGAAATCTGCGGCCGCTGTGTCAGCAACGTCGCCGGTGACGGTGAAAAACGTAAGTTTGCCTGATGATTCAATCGATCTGTTCAACAGGGCTACGCTGGCTGTGGCTGGTGGTAGTCGTGCTGATTATCGATCTGGGCAGCAAATACCTGATCCTCCAGAACTTTGCTCTGGGGGATACGGTCCCGCTGTTCCCGTCGCTTAATCTGCATTATGCGCGTAACTATGGCGCGGCGTTTAGTTTCCTTGCCGATAGCGGCGGCTGGCAGCGTTGGTTCTTTGCCGGTATTGCGATTGGTATTAGCGTGATCCTGGCAGTGATGATGTATCGCTCGAAGGCCACGCAGAAGCTAAACAATATCGCTTACGCGCTGATTATTGGCGGCGCACTGGGCAACCTGTTCGACCGCCTGTGGCACGGCTTCGTTGTCGATATGATCGACTTCTACGTCGGCGACTGGCACTTCGCCACCTTCAACCTTGCCGATACTGCCATCTGTGTCGGTGCGGCACTGATTGTGCTGGAAGGTTTTTTGCCTTCTAAAGCGAAAAAACAATAATAAACCCTGCCGGATAAGGCCTACAGATTGCTGCGAAATCGTAGGCTGCATCCGGCAAAAATCCTCAAAATATAAGAGCAAACCTGCATGTCTGAATCTGTACAGAGCAATAGCGCCGTCCTGGTGCACTTCACGCTGAAACTCGACGATGGCACCACCGCCGAGTCTACCCGCAACAACGGTAAACCGGCGCTATTCCGCCTGGGCGATGCTTCTCTTTCCGAAGGGCTGGAGCAACACCTGCTGGGGCTGAAAGTGGGCGATAAAACCACTTTCTCGCTGGAGCCAGATGCGGCGTTTGGCGTGCCGTCACCGGATCTGATTCAGTACTTCTCCCGCCGTGAGTTTATGGATGCAGGCGAGCCAGAAATTGGCGCAATCATGCTTTTTACCGCAATGGATGGCAGTGAGATGCCTGGCGTGATCCGCGAAATTAACGGCGACTCCATTACCGTTGATTTCAACCATCCGCTGGCCGGGCAGACCGTTCATTTTGATATTGAAGTGCTGGAAATCGATCCGGCACTGGAGGCGTAACATGCAGATCCTGTTGGCCAACCCGCGTGGTTTTTGTGCCGGGGTAGACCGCGCTATCAGCATTGTTGAAAACGCGCTGGCCATTTACGGCGCACCGATATATGTCCGTCACGAAGTGGTGCATAATCGCTACGTGGTCGATAGCCTGCGCGAGCGTGGGGCTATCTTTATTGAGCAGATTAGCGAAGTGCCGGACGGCGCGATCCTGATTTTCTCCGCACACGGTGTTTCTCAGGCGGTACGTAACGAAGCGAAAAGCCGTGATTTAACGGTATTCGACGCCACCTGCCCGCTGGTGACCAAAGTGCATATGGAAGTCGCCCGCGCCAGTCGCCGTGGCGAAGAATCTATTCTCATCGGCCACGCCGGGCACCCGGAAGTGGAAGGTACGATGGGCCAGTACAGTAACCCGGAAGGGGGAATGTATCTGGTCGAATCGCCAGACGATGTGTGGAAACTGACGGTCAAAAACGAAGAGAAGCTCTCCTTTATGACCCAAACCACTCTGTCGGTGGATGACACGTCTGATGTGATCGACGCGCTGCGTAAACGCTTCCCGAAAATTGTCGGTCCGCGCAAAGATGACATCTGCTACGCCACGACTAACCGTCAGGAAGCGGTACGCGCCCTGGCAGAACAGGCGGAAGTTGTGCTGGTGGTCGGTTCGAAAAACTCCTCCAACTCCAACCGTCTGGCGGAGCTGGCCCAGCGGATGGGCAAACGCGCGTTTTTGATTGACGATGCGAAAGATATCCAGGAAGAGTGGGTGAAAGAGGTTAAATGCGTCGGCGTGACTGCGGGCGCATCGGCTCCGGATATTCTGGTGCAGAATGTGGTGGCACGTTTGCAGCAGCTGGGTGGTGGTGAAGCCATTCCGCTGGAAGGCCGTGAAGAAAACATTGTTTTCGAAGTGCCGAAAGAGCTGCGTGTCGATATTCGTGAAGTCGATTAAGTCATTAGCAGCCTAAGTTATGCGAAAATGCCGGTCTTGTTACCGGCATTTTTTATGGAGAAAACATGCGTTTACCTATCTTCCTCGATACTGACCCCGGCATTGACGATGCCGTCGCCATTGCTGCCGCGATTTTTGCCCCCGAACTCGACCTGCAACTGATGACCACCGTCGCGGGTAATGTCTCGGTTGAGAAAACGACCCGCAACGCCCTGCAACTGCTGCATTTCTGGAATGCGGAGATTCCGCTCGCCCAGGGAGCCGCTGTGCCGCTGGTACGCGCACCGCGTGATGCGGCATCTGTGCACGGCGAATCGGGAATGGCTGGCTACGACTTTGTTGAGCACAACCGAAAGCCACTTGGGATACCAGCGTTTCTGGCGATTCGTGATGCCCTGATGCGTGCGCCTGAGCCTGTTACCCTGGTGGCCATCGGCCCGTTAACCAATATTGCGCTGTTACTTTCACAATGCCCGGAATGTAAACCGTATATTCGTCGTCTGGTGATCATGGGCGGTTCTGCTGGTCGCGGCAACTGCACACCAAACGCCGAGTTTAATATCGCTGCCGATCCAGAAGCGGCAGCCTGTGTCTTCCGTAGCGGCATCGAAATCGTCATGTGCGGTCTGGATGTCACCAATCAGGCAATATTAACCCCTGACTATCTCGCTACTTTGCCGGAGTTGAATCGCACCGGAAAAATGCTCCACGCCCTGTTTAGTCACTACCGTAGCGGCAGTATGCAAAGTGGACTGCGAATGCACGATCTCTGCGCCATCGCCTGGCTGGTGCGCCCGGACCTGTTCACTCTCAAGCCGTGTTTTGTGGCAGTGGAAACGCAGGGCGAATTTACCTCTGGCACGACGGTGGTTGATATCGACGGTTGCCTGGGCAAACCAGCCAATGTACAGGTGGCATTGGATCTGAATGTAAAAGGCTTCCAGCAGTGGGTAGCTGAGGTGCTGGCTCTGGTGCCGTAACCTGTCACATGTTATCGGCATGCAGTCATCCATCGACTCATGCCTTTCACTGATATCCCTCCCTGTTTATCATTAATTTCTAATTATCAGCGTTTTTGGCTGGCGGCGTAGCGATGCGCTGGTTACTCTGAAAACGGTCTATGCAAATTAACAAAAGAGAATAGCTATGCATGATGCAAACATCCGCGTTGCCATCGCGGGAGCCGGGGGGCGTATGGGCCGCCAGTTGATTCAGGCGGCGCTGGCATTAGAAGGCGTGCAGCTTGGCGCGGCGCTGGAGCGCGAAGGATCTTCTTTACTGGGCAGCGACGCCGGTGAGCTGGCTGGAGCAGGGAAAACAGGCGTTACCGTGCAAAGCAGCCTCGATGCGGTAAAAGATGATTTTGATGTGTTTATCGATTTTACCCGTCCGGAAGGTACGCTGAATCATCTCGCTTTTTGTCGCCAGCATGGCAAAGGGATGGTGATCGGCACTACGGGGTTTGACGAAGCCGGTAAACAGGCGATTCGTGACGCAGCCGCCGATATTGCGATTGTCTTTGCAGCCAATTTTAGCGTTGGCGTTAACGTCATGCTTAAACTGCTGGAGAAAGCAGCCAAAGTGATGGGGGACTACACCGATATCGAAATTATTGAAGCACATCATAGACATAAAGTTGATGCGCCGTCAGGCACCGCACTGGCAATGGGAGAGGCGATCGCCCACGCTCTTGATAAAGATCTGAAAGATTGCGCGGTCTACAGTCGTGAAGGCCATACCGGTGAACGTGTGCCTGGCACCATTGGTTTTGCCACCGTGCGTGCAGGTGACATCGTTGGCGAACATACCGCGATGTTTGCCGATATTGGCGAGCGTCTGGAGATCACCCATAAGGCATCCAGCCGCATGACATTTGCTAACGGTGCGGTAAGATCGGCTTTGTGGTTGAGTGGTAAGGAAAGTGGTCTTTTTGATATGCGAGATGTGCTTGATCTCAATAATCTGTAACCACAAAATATTTATAG
Organism: Escherichia sp. WS1450; assembly: GCF_046487395.1. Taxonomy (NCBI): domain Bacteria; kingdom Pseudomonadati; phylum Pseudomonadota; class Gammaproteobacteria; order Enterobacterales; family Enterobacteriaceae; genus Escherichia; species Escherichia sp. WS1450. Next base: position 193,581 of record NZ_JBJQJO010000007.1, on the reverse strand, counting down.
TGATGCAAAAATAACACATTTAATTCATTGAATATAAAGGGCTTTAATTTTTAGCCCTTTTATTTTTGGTGTTATATTTTTAAATTTAATGCAAATGCTGAAAATTACATGTTTTGTATTCTGTTTTTGTTGTTTTAATGTAAATTTTGACCGTTTGGTCCACTTTTTCCTGCTCGTTTTTATTTCATGCAATCTTCTTGCTGCGCAAGCGTTTTCCAGAACAGGTTATATGATCTTTTTGTCGCTTAATGCTTGTAAAACATGCATGAGCCACAAAATAATATAAAAAATCCCGCCATTAAGTTGACTTTTAGCGCCTATATCTCCAGAATGCCGCCGTTTGCCAGAAATTCGTCGGTAAGCAGATTTGCATTGATTTACGTCATCATTGTGAATTAATATGCAAATAAAGTGAGTGAATATTCTCTGGAGGGTGTTTTGATTAAGTCAGCGCTATTGGTTCTGGAAGACGGAACCCAGTTTCACGGTCGGGCCATAGGGGCAACAGGTTCGGCGGTTGGGGAAGTCGTTTTCAATACTTCAATGACCGGTTATCAAGAAATCCTCACTGATCCTTCCTATTCTCGTCAAATCGTTACTCTTACTTATCCCCATATTGGCAATGTCGGCACTAATGACGCCGATGAAGAATCTTCTCAGGTACATGCACAAGGTCTGGTGATTCGCGACCTGCCGCTGATTGCCAGCAACTTCCGTAATACCGAAGACCTCTCTTCTTATCTGAAGCGCCATAACATCGTGGCGATTGCCGATATCGATACCCGTAAGCTGACGCGTTTACTGCGCGAGAAAGGCGCACAGAATGGCTGCATTATCGCAGGCGATAACCCGGATGCGGCGCTGGCATTAGAAAAAGCCCGCGCGTTCCCAGGTCTGAACGGCATGGATCTGGCAAAAGAAGTGACCACCGCAGAAGCCTATAGCTGGACACAAGGGAGCTGGACGTTGACCGGCGGCCTGCCAGAAGCGAAGAAAGAAGACGAGCTGCCGTTCTATGTTGTGGCTTATGATTTTGGTGCCAAGCGCAACATCCTGCGCATGTTGGTGGATAGAGGCTGTCGTCTGACCATCGTTCCGGCGCAAACTTCTGCGGAAGACGTGCTGAAAATGAATCCAGACGGCATCTTCCTCTCCAACGGTCCTGGCGACCCGGCCCCGTGCGATTACGCCATTACCGCCATCCAGAAATTCCTCGAAACCGATATTCCGGTCTTCGGCATCTGCCTCGGTCATCAGCTGCTGGCGCTGGCGAGCGGTGCGAAGACTGTCAAAATGAAATTTGGTCACCACGGCGGCAACCATCCGGTTAAAGATGTGGAGAAAAACGTGGTGATGATCACCGCCCAGAACCACGGTTTTGCGGTGGATGAAGCAACATTACCTGCAAACCTGCGTGTCACGCATAAATCCCTGTTCGACGGTACGTTACAGGGCATTCATCGCACCGATAAACCGGCGTTCAGCTTCCAGGGTCACCCTGAAGCCAGCCCAGGGCCACACGACGCAGCGCCGTTGTTTGACCACTTTATCGAGTTAATTGAGCAGTACCGTAAAACCGCTAAGTAATCAGGAGTAAAAGAGCCATGCCAAAACGTACAGATATAAAAAGTATCCTGATTCTGGGTGCGGGCCCGATTGTTATCGGTCAGGCGTGTGAGTTTGACTACTCTGGCGCGCAAGCATGTAAAGCCCTGCGCGAAGAGGGTTACCGCGTCATTCTGGTGAACTCCAACCCGGCGACCATCATGACCGACCCGGAAATGGCTGATGCGACCTACATCGAGCCGATTCACTGGGAAGTGGTACGCAAGATTATTGAAAAAGAGCGCCCGGACGCGGTGCTGCCAACTATGGGCGGTCAGACGGCGCTGAACTGTGCGCTGGAGCTGGAACGTCAGGGCGTGCTGGAAGAGTTCGGCGTCACCATGATTGGTGCCACTGCCGATGCGATTGATAAAGCAGAAGACCGCCGCCGTTTCGACGTGGCGATGAAGAAAATCGGCCTCGAAACCGCGCGTTCCGGTATCGCGCACACCATGGAAGAAGCGCTGGCGGTTGCCGCTGACGTGGGCTTCCCATGCATTATTCGTCCATCCTTTACCATGGGCGGTAGCGGCGGCGGTATCGCTTATAACCGCGAAGAGTTTGAAGAAATTTGCGCCCGCGGTCTGGATCTCTCTCCGACTAAAGAGCTGCTGATTGATGAGTCGCTGATCGGCTGGAAAGAGTACGAGATGGAAGTGGTGCGTGATAAAAACGACAACTGCATCATCGTCTGCTCTATCGAAAACTTCGATGCGATGGGCATCCACACCGGTGACTCCATCACTGTCGCGCCAGCCCAAACGCTGACCGACAAAGAATATCAAATCATGCGTAACGCCTCGATGGCGGTGCTGCGTGAAATCGGCGTTGAAACCGGTGGTTCCAACGTCCAGTTTGCGGTGAACCCGAAAAACGGTCGCCTGATTGTTATCGAAATGAACCCGCGCGTGTCGCGTTCTTCGGCGCTGGCGTCGAAAGCCACTGGTTTCCCGATTGCCAAAGTGGCGGCGAAACTGGCGGTGGGTTACACCCTCGACGAACTGATGAACGACATCACCGGTGGGCGTACTCCGGCCTCCTTCGAGCCGTCCATCGACTACGTGGTCACCAAAATTCCTCGCTTCAACTTCGAGAAATTCGCCGGGGCGAACGACCGTCTGACCACTCAGATGAAATCGGTTGGCGAAGTGATGGCGATTGGTCGCACGCAGCAGGAATCCCTGCAAAAAGCGCTGCGCGGCCTGGAAGTGGGCGCGACCGGCTTCGATCCGAAAGTGAGTCTCGACGACCCGGAAGCGCTGACTAAAATCCGCCGCGAGCTGAAAGACGCTGGCGCAGAGCGTATCTGGTATATCGCCGATGCTTTCCGCGCGGGCCTGTCCGTAGACGGCGTCTTCAACCTGACCAACATTGACCGCTGGTTCCTGGTACAGATTGAAGAGCTGGTGCGTCTGGAAGAGAAAGTGGCGGAAGTGGGCATCACTGGCCTGAACGCTGACTTCCTGCGCCAGTTGAAACGCAAAGGCTTTGCCGACGCGCGTCTGGCAAAACTCGCGGGCGTGCGTGAAGCAGAAATCCGTAAGCTGCGTGACCAGTATGACCTGCACCCGGTTTACAAGCGCGTGGATACCTGTGCGGCAGAGTTCGCTACCGACACCGCTTATATGTACTCCACTTATGAAGAAGAGTGCGAATCCAACCCATCTGACCGTGAAAAAATCATGGTCCTCGGCGGCGGCCCGAACCGTATCGGTCAGGGTATCGAATTCGACTACTGTTGCGTACACGCCTCACTGGCGCTGCGCGAAGACGGTTACGAAACCATTATGGTTAACTGTAACCCGGAAACCGTCTCCACTGATTACGACACTTCCGACCGCCTCTACTTCGAGCCGGTAACTCTGGAAGACGTGCTGGAAATTGTGCGTATTGAGAAGCCGAAAGGCGTTATCGTCCAGTACGGCGGTCAGACCCCGCTGAAACTGGCGCGCGCGCTGGAAGCTGCTGGCGTACCGGTTATCGGTACCAGCCCGGATGCCATCGACCGTGCGGAAGACCGTGAACGCTTCCAGCATGCGGTTGAGCGTCTGAAACTGAAACAACCGGCGAACGCCACCGTTACCACCATCGAAATGGCGGTTGAGAAAGCGAAAGAGATTGGCTACCCGCTGGTGGTACGTCCGTCTTACGTTCTCGGCGGTCGGGCGATGGAAATCGTCTATGACGAAGCTGACCTGCGTCGCTACTTCCAGACGGCGGTTAGCGTGTCTAACGATGCGCCAGTGTTGCTGGATCATTTCCTTGATGACGCAGTAGAAGTTGACGTGGATGCTATCTGCGACGGCGAAATGGTGCTGATTGGCGGCATCATGGAACACATTGAGCAGGCGGGCGTGCACTCCGGTGACTCCGCATGTTCTCTGCCAGCCTACACTTTAAGTCAGGAAATTCAGGATGTGATGCGCCAGCAGGTGCAGAAACTGGCCTTCGAATTGCAGGTGCGCGGCCTGATGAACGTGCAGTTTGCGGTTAAAAACAACGAAGTCTACCTGATTGAAGTTAACCCGCGTGCGGCGCGTACCGTTCCGTTCGTCTCCAAAGCCACCGGCGTACCGCTGGCAAAAGTGGCGGCGCGTGTGATGGCTGGCAAATCGCTGGCTGAGCAGGGCGTAACCAAAGAAGTTATCCCGCCGTACTACTCGGTGAAAGAAGTGGTGCTGCCGTTCAACAAATTCCCGGGCGTTGACCCGCTGTTAGGGCCAGAAATGCGCTCTACCGGGGAAGTCATGGGCGTGGGCCGCACCTTCGCTGAAGCGTTTGCCAAAGCGCAGCTGGGCAGCAACTCCACCATGAAGAAACACGGTCGTGCGTTGCTTTCCGTGCGCGAAGGCGACAAAGAACGCGTGGTGGACCTGGCGGCAAAACTGCTGAAACAGGGCTTCGAGCTGGATGCGACCCACGGCACGGCGATTGTGCTGGGCGAAGCGGGTATCAATCCGCGTCTGGTAAACAAGGTGCATGAAGGACGTCCGCACATTCAGGACCGCATCAAGAATGGCGAATATACCTACATCATCAACACCACCTCAGGCCGTCGTGCGATTGAAGACTCCCGCGTGATCCGTCGCAGTGCGCTGCAATATAAAGTGCATTATGACACCACCCTGAACGGTGGTTTCGCTACCGCGATGGCGCTGAATGCCGATGCGACTGAAAAAGTAATTTCGGTGCAGGAAATGCACGCGCAGATCAAATAATAGCGTGTCATGGCGGATATTTTTCATCCGCTAATTTGATCGAATAACTAATACGGTTCTCTGATGAGGACCGTTTTTTTTGCCCATTAAGTAAATCTTTTGGGGAATCGATATTTTTGATGACATAAGCAGGATTTAGCTCACACTTATCGACGGTGAAGTTGCATACTATCGATATATCCACAATTTTAATATGGCCTTGTTTAATTGCTTCAAAACGAGTCATAGCCAGACTTTTAATTTGTGAAACTGGAGTTCGTATGTGTGAAGGATATGTTGAAAAACCACTCTACTTGTTAATCGCCGAATGGATGATGGCTGAAAATCGGTGGGTGATAGCAAGAGAGATCTCTATTCATTTCGATATTGAACACAGCAAGGCGGTTAATACCCTGACTTATATTCTGTCGGAAGTCACAGAAATAAGCTGCGAAGTTAAGATGATCCCTAATAAGCTGGAAGGGCGGGGATGCCAGTGTCAGCGACTGGTTAAAGTGGTCGATATCGATGAGCAAATTTACGCGCGCCTGCGCAATAACAGTCGGGAAAAATTAGTCGGCGTAAGAAAGACACCGCGTATTCCTGCCGTTCCGCTCACGGAACTTAACCGCGAGCAGAAGTGGCAGATGATGCTGTCAAAGAGTATGCGTCGTTAATGTCATTTCGTTGATACCACGCAGCCTGGTTGCTGGATGCAATGCTGGCGCATCTTATCTGGCCTACGGTTGCTTTCCAGCCAGGTCGGATAAGGCGTTTACGCCGCATCCGGCAAGATCACCGTTTCGGCGTCACATCCGTCGTCCCCTGCAAACGGGGGCGATTTTCCTCCATTTGCCTCAATGGCTGCGTTTCATGCAACGATGCATGACAGCGCCCGACAAGATCCTGATACTCTTTGGTATTCAACCGTTTCCAGTGTAACTCTTCGTCACTAACATTGCGTACAGCGCGGGCTGGCGTACCTATCAACAACTGGCGTTTCTCGCCGCGAAAGCCCGCTTTGACAAAGCTCATGGCGGCAACAATGCTCTCTTCGCCAATGACCGCGCCATCCATAATCACGCTGTTCATCCCGACCAGTGCATCGCGACTAATCACACAACCATGCAGGATCGCTCCGTGCCCGATATGACCGTTTTCCCCAACGATGGTGTCAGTGTCGCAGTAGCCATGCATAATGCATCCATCCTGAATATTGGCTCCCGCTTGCACGATCAACCGCCCGTAGTCACCACGCAGTGAGGCGAGTGGGCCGATGTAGACACCGGCTCCCACAATCACATCGCCAATCAAGACTGCACTGGGATGGACAAACGCCGTCGGGTGAACCACCGGAATTAACCCCTCAAAGGCGTAATAGCTCACGGTTGTTAACGTCCTTTCCACACCGGATCGCGCTTCTCGGCAAACGCCAGCGGCCCTTCAATGGCATCTTCCGAATGCAGAACCGACGGATAGTGTTTCAACACGCCGCTGCGAATATAGCGATACGCTTCTTCTACCGGCATTTCGCTGGTGGTGCGGTAGATCTCTTTCAGCGCCGCAATCGCCAGCGGAGCGCTGTTAACCAGCTGCTGCGCCAGTTCGCGGGCGTTATCCATCAGTTCCGCCTGGCTAACCACGCGGTTGACTACCCCCCAACGCAGCGCCTCTTCTGCGCCCATTCGTCTGCCGGTCATCACCATTTCATTGACGATGGCAGGCGGCAGGATCTTCGGCAGACGCAGCACGCCGCCGCTGTCAGGAACGATGCCCAGTTTGGCTTCCGGCAGGGCGAAGCTGGCGTTATCGGCACAGACAATAAAATCTGCCGCCAGTGCCAGTTCAAAGCCGCCGCCAAAGGCATAGCCGTTCACAGCGGCGATAACTGGTTTGTCGAGATTGAAAATTTCGGTTAATCCCGCAAAACCACCCGGGCCAAAGTCAGCATCCGGTGCTTCGCCTTCTGCTGCCGCTTTTAAATCCCAGCCCGCGGAAAAGAATTTCTCTCCGGCACCGGTAATAATGGCGACACGTAATTGCGGATCGTCACGGAAATTTAGAAATACTTCGCCCATTTCAAAGCTGGTTTTTGCATCAATAGCATTCGCTTTTGGGCGATCAAGGGTAATTTCCAGAATTGATCCATTGCGGGTCAGATGTAATGATTCACTCATTCCTTTTCTCCATTTTTGCTTTTTCAGGGACGACAACATCTCTGCAAAAAATGCATATTGTTTTAGATCGTGATTATTAGCTGGCAGGGTAGTTCCCTGCCGTTTCATTTATTTAAGATTCTTTCTAATTATTTTCCCCGAGCAATTACGTGGCAGATCTTTTCTGATCTCCAGATAAGAGGGCACTTTAAATTTCGCCATATTTTGTTCGCAGAAGCGGAAAAATTCCTCTTCGCTCAATGTTTCACCTTCATTCAGCACCACAAATGCTTTGATGGCTTCATCGCGTATCGAATCTTTAATACCCACAACCACGATGTCCTGAATTTTTGGATGGGTGGCGATGATATTTTCCAGCTCCACGCAGGAGACATTCTCGCCACCGCGTTTGATCATATTGCAGCGGCGATCGACGAAATAAAAAAAGCCCTCTTCGTCGCGGTATCCGGTATCGCCGGTATGTAGCCAGCCATCGGCTTCCAGTACTTTCGCAGTGGCTTTCGGGTTGAGAAAATACTCTTTGAAGATGGTTTTCCCTGGTACGCCTTTAATACAGATTTCACCGAGCTCACCAGCCGGGAGGGGACGATTGTGATCGTCGCGGATCTCCGCTTCGTAGCAAAACCCCGCCCGACCAATCGACGGCCAGCGCCGTTTATCGCCAGGGCGATCGCCGATAATGCCCACAATGGTTTCCGTCATCCCATAAGACGTCAGCAAGCGAACGCTGAAGCGTTCACAAAACGCGTCTTTTTCCTGCTCCGACAGGTTGAGATAAAACATCACTTCCCGCAGGCAGTGTTGCCGATCGTTGGCTGAAGGCGGCTGCACCATCAACGTACGAATCATCATCGGAATACATTCGGTAATGGTGGCGCGGTACTTCTGCACCTGTCCCCAGAAGGCGCGGGCGCTGTATTTCTCGACCAGCACAAAGGTGGCCCCGGCAGAAAACGCCGCCATCGCCGCAGTACACTGGCAATCGATATGAAACGCAGGCATTACCGTCAGGTAGACGTCATCGTCACGCAGTGCACACTGCCAGGCGGAGTAATATCCAGCGAAGCGCAGGTTGTAATGAGTTATCACCACCCCTTTCGGTCGGGAGGTGGTGCCGGAGGTGAAGAGAATTTCCGCCGTATCGTCAGTCGATAGCGGCGGTGCATAGCACAAGGTGGCAGGTTGTTGATTTTTCAGTTGAGTAAACGAACTCACGCCATCATCAGCGGGAAGTACCATATCTGTCAGGCAAATGTGCCGCAACTGAGAGGCATCTTCCTGCTGAATCTGTTGATACATAGGATAAAATTGCGCACTGGTCACCAGCAGGCACGCCTGGCTATTTTGCAGGATCCACGTGCTTTCTTCGCGCAACAGGCGGGCGTTAATCGGCACCATAATCGCGCCAATTTTTGCCAACCCGAACCAGCAAAAGATAAATTCCGGGCAGTTGTCGAGATGTAGAGCAACCTTGTCGCCTTTGCGAATCCCCAGCGTATAAAACAGGTTTGCCGTGCGGTTAATCTCCTGATTTAACTCAAGATAACTATACCGGTTAACGACTCCGCTGCTGGATTCACAAATCAGCGCCGTTTTATGACCGTAAACGTCCGCCAGATCGTCCCACATTTGACGTAGATGTTGTCCGCCAATGATATCCATTGCACCTCTATCCATTTTGTTCGTTTGTTATTGGGCGGGCGCTAGTCAGGCAAGTTGACTGACGCCACGCGTTTAGTCCTCAACTTTGGCCAGACCTTTGCTGACCAACTCCTGAATGTCGTTTTCGCTGTAGCCGATATTTTTCAAAATGGCAGCCGTGTCCATGCCATGTGAGGGCATTCCGCGCCAGATTTGTCCGGGGTTATTTTTGAATTTCGGGATGATATTCGGCCCTTTGCAGGTGCGACCATCCATCGTTTGCCACTGAGTGATTGATTCGCGAGCCACATACTGTGGATTGCTTTCCAGTTCCGGCACGGTCAGTACTTTGGCACAGGCGATATTCAGTTCGGCAAAGCGTTCTTTAACTTCTGCGATGGTATGTGCCGCCAGCCAGGCATCGAGTTTCTCTTCTACCAGTGGGCCGTAAGGGCATTCGATACGGTGGATAAGCTGAGTGCCTTCCGGGATTTCCGGCGTACCGAGCAGGTGTGCGAGGCCAATATCTTTAAAGCACTCTGCAATTTGAGTAATGCCCACCAGTTCCATCACGATGTAGCCGTCGGCGCATTTATACAGACCGCAACCGGCGTAGTAGGGATCTTTACCTTTGGTCATGCGCGGGCACATTTCGCCGCCGTTGAAGTAATCCATCATGAAGTACTGGCCCATACGCAGCATCACTTCATACATGGCGATGTCGATGCTTTCGCCTTTGCCGGTTTCACGCACTTTATGCAGTGCTGCAAGCGCCGCCGTGGTGGCGGTCAGGCCAGAAAAGTAATCGGCGGTATACGGGAAGGCAGGCATTGGCTGGTCAACATCACCGTTCTGAATCAGGTAACCACTGAAGGCCTGGGCGATGGTGTTATAGGCCGGAAGATTGGTGTACTCCTCGGTGCCGTACTGACCAAAACCGGACAGGTGAGCGATAACCAGTTTCGGGTTGTGCTGCCACAGGACTTCATCGGTAATGCCACGACGGGCAAATGCCGGACCTTTACTGGCTTCGATGAAGATATCGGTGGTTTCCATTAATTTCAGAAACGCTTCGCGGCCTTCATCTTTGAAGATATTTAACGACAGCGCGTGCAAATTGCGGCGGGAGAGCTGCGGGTAGTTAGGTTGAACGCGAATGGTGTCGGCCCAGGCGACGTTCTCGATCCAAATAACTTCCGCGCCCCATTCTGCGAACATTTGCCCGGCGAACGGCCCGGCGATTTCGATACCGGAGAAGACAACGCGCAATCCGGCCAGCGGCCCGAATTTCGGCATGGGTAGATGATCCATTATTAGCTCCTGAAAAATTTATGTAGCGCATGACTGCCGGATGCGGCGTAAACGCCTTATCCGGCCGACCGTAGGCCTGATAAGACGCGTCAGCGTCGCATCAGGCAGCGCACGGACTTAGCGGTATTGCTTCAGCACCGCGCGACCCAGCGTCAGGATCTGCATTTCGTCAGATCCCCCGGAGACGCGGTCTACACGCAGATCACGCCAGAAGCGGCTGATGCGGTGGTTGCCCGCAATCCCGACACCGCCCAGCACCTGCATTGCGCTATCCACCACTTCAAATGCCGCATTGGCGCAGAAGTATTTGCACATCGCTGCATCGCCAGAGGTGATGGTGCCGTTGTCTGCTTTCCACGCTGCTTCATACAGCATGTTTTTCATGGAGTTTAATTTGATCGCCATGTGGGCGAATTTTTCCTGAATCAACTGGAAACGACCAATAGCCTCGCCAAACTGCACGCGCTGGTTGGCGTAGCGCGCCGCATCTTCAAAGGCGCACATCGCCGTACCGTAGTTGGTCAGGGCTACCAGGAAACGTTCATGGTCGAACTCTTCTTTGACGCGGTTAAAGCCGTTACCTTCGCGACCGAACATGTCTTTCTCGTCCAGTTCCACATCGTCAAAGGTGATTTCACAGCAGCTATCCATACGCAGACCGAGCTTTTCAAGTTTGGTCACTTTGATGCCCGGTTTGCTCATATCAACAAACCATTCGGTGTAGACAGGTTTGTCCGGAGAAGCCCCGTCGCGCGCCATCACAACGATGTACGGGGTGTAGGCGCTGCTGGTAATAAAACACTTACTACCATTAAGATAAATCTTACCATTTCTACGGGTATAAGTCGTTTTCAGGCTACCCACGTCGGAGCCCGCGCCCGGTTCGGTAATCGCTGAGTTCCACATCTGCTTACCGGTGCCGCGGAAAGCCATAATCTTGTCGATCTGCTCTTGTGTGCCTTCGCGCAGGAAGGTATTGAACCCGCCCGGCAACTGGTACAGCACATAGGTTGGTGCCCCCAGACGTCCCAGCTCCATCCACACGGCGGCGAGAGTAACAAACCCCGCGTCCAGACCACCGTGCTCTTCAGGGATCAGCAGACTGTCGATACCCATATCCGCCAGTGCTTTGACAAAACGTTCCGGGTAGACGCTGTCACGGTCGCACTCGGCAAAATAGGCCTCCCAGTTTTCGCTGGCCATCAGTTCGCGGATACCGGCGACAAACAGTTCCTGCTCATCATTTAAATTAAAATCCATCTTTCAACCTCTTGATATTTTGGGGGGTAATTAATCTTTCCAGTTCTGTTTCGCGTCTTTAATAAAGGAGAGCGTCACCATAATGTTGACGAAGAACAGCGGGCATCCTCCGGCGATAATGGCGGTTTGAATCGGTTTCAGGCCGCCGAGCGCCAGCAGAACAATACCGATAATGCCAACCAGAATTGACCAGCCGATACGCACCAGCAGCGGTGGTTCTTCACCATCGCGTACTTCGCGGCAAGTGGACATCGCCAGGGTATAAGAGCAGGCGTTAACCAGCGTAACGGTGGCAATAAAGCAGAGGATGAAGAAGCCCCACATGGTGGCGGTGCTGAGTGGCAGAGCGGCCCAGGTTTCAATGATGGCGCGCGCCACACCGTACTGTTCGATCAGATTTGGAATGTTGATGATGTTTTTATCTATCAACAGCAGAGTGTTACTACCGAGTACAGTCCACAGGATCCAGGTTGACGCTGTCAGCCCCAGCACCATGCCGAAGCACAGTTCACGCACGGTACGACCACGGGAGATGCGGGCGAGGAAGATACTCATCTGGATAGCGTAAATCACCCACCATGCCCAGTAGAACACGGTCCAGCCCTGCGGGAAGCCGCCTTTAGCGATGGGATCGGTATAGAACAACATGCGCGGCAGATACATCAGCAACATCCCCACCGAATCGGTGAAGTAGTTCATGATGAAGCTGGCACCGCTGACAATGAACACCCAACCCAGCATCAGGAAGCTCAGGTAACTACGCACGTCACTGGCGATACGTACCCCTTTTTGCAGACCGCAGGCGACGCAAATGGCGTTGAGGATAATCCAGCAGGTAATGATGATAGCGTCCAGTTGCAGGGTATGCGGAATGCCAAACAACCATTGCATACACTCGGTCACCAGCGGCGTGGCAAGGCCCAGACTGGTGCCCATCGCGAAGATCAAGGCGACGAGATAGAAGTTGTCGACGATGGTACCGAACAACCCTTTGGCGTGTTTTTCACCTACCAGCGGCACTAGTGTCGAGCTGGGGCGAATCACTTCCATTTTGCGGACAAAGAAGAAGTAAGCGAAGGCGACTGAAAGGAAGCTGTAAGTGGCCCACGGCAGAGGTCCCCAGTGGAACAAGCTGTAAGCCAGCCCCAACTCTTTCGCCCCTGTCGAGTTCGGTTCTAAGCCAAACGGCGGGGTGGAGATGTAGTAGTAGATCTCAATCGATCCCCAGAACAGTACGGCAGCAGACGTACAGGAGGCGAACATCATAAAGATCCAACTGGCGGTACTAAATTCAGGTGGTTCGTTACCTAAACGCTTTTTGGCATACGGGCCAAACACCAGCCAGAACCAACCGAAAAGCATCACTACCATATACCATTCAAATGCCCATCCCCATACATTGGTGACGTAACTGAATACAGCATTAATAACGACATTCGCTGCATCCAGATCTCTGACTGTAAGCCAACAAAGTATGCCGACGATTATTAATGGCGGAAAGAAAACCTTCGGTTCTATTCCCGTTTTTCTCTTTTCATTCTTCATGAGTTAATTCCACTGTGAAAACGAATATTTATTTTGCGTTCCCGTTTGTTTTATTTTTGTTAACATTTAATATAATTATTATTAACCTCGTGGACGCGTTAATGGCTAACTCATAATGGGTATTCAATTGGCTGCGTTCTGTGATGTTAGTCACAGTTTTTTATCGGGTAAAAACAGGGCGTCTTTGTGTAAATATTCATTGTTTATCAATGTGATAAGTTTGATTGTGAGTAAAAAAATAGCATCTGACTTTCAATATTGGTGATCCATAAAGCAATATTGAAAATTTCTTTTTGCTACGCCATGTTTTCAATATTGGTGAGGGACTTAACAATATTGAAAGTTGGATTTATCTGCGTGTGACATTTTCAATATTGGTGATTAAAGTTTTATTTCCAAATTAAAGGGCGTGATATCTGTAATTAACACCACCGATATGAACGACGTTTCCTTCATGATTTCTGGAGATGCAATGAAGATTATTACTTGCTATAAGTGCGTGCCTGATGAACAGGATATTGCGGTCAATAATGCTGATGGTTCGTTAGACTTCAGTAAAGCCGATGCCAAAATAAGCCAATACGATCTCAACGCTATTGAAGCGGCTTGCCAGCTAAAGCAACAGGCAGCAGAGGCGCAGGTGACGGCCCTAAGTGTGGGCGGTAAAGCCCTGACCAACGCCAAAGGGCGTAAAGATGTGCTATCGCGCGGTCCGGATGAACTGATTGTGGTGATTGATGACCAGTTCGAGCAGGCACTGCCGCAACAAACGGCGAGCGTACTTGCTGCAGCCGCCCAGAAAGCAGGCTTTGATTTGATCCTCTGTGGCGATGGTTCTTCCGACCTTTATGCCCAGCAGGTTGGTTTGCTGGTAGGCGAAATCCTCAATATTCCGGCAGTTAACGGCGTCAGCAAAATTATCTCCCTGACGGCAGATACCCTCACCGTTGAGCGCGAACTGGAAGATGAAACAGAAACCTTAAGCATTCCGCTGCCTGCGGTTGTTGCTGTTTCCACTGATATCAACTCCCCACAAATTCCTTCGATGAAAGCCATTCTCGGCGCGGCGAAAAAGCCAGTCCAGGTATGGTCGGCGGCGGATATCGGTTTTAATGCAGAGGCAGCCTGGTCAGAACAACAGGTTGCCGCGCCGAAACAGCGCGAGCGTCAGCGCATCGTGATTGAAGGCGACGGCGAAGAACAGATCGCCGCATTTGCTGAAAATCTTCGCAAAGTCATTTAATTACAGGGGATGCTATGAACACGTTTTCTCAAGTCTGGGTATTCAGCGATACCCCTTCTCGTCTGCCGGAACTGATGAATGGTGCGCAGGCTTTAGCTAATCAAATCAATGCCTTTGTCCTCAATGATGCCGACGGCGCACAGGCAATCCAGCTAGGCGCTAATCATGTCTGGAAATTAAACGGCAAACCGGACGATCGGATGATCGAAGATTACGCCGGTGTCATGGCTGACACTATTCGCCAGCACGGCGCAGACGGTCTGGTGCTGCTGCCAAACACCCGTCGCGGCAAATTACTGGCGGCAAAACTGGGTTATCGCCTTAAAGCGGCGGTGTCTAACGATGCCAGCACCGTCAGCGTACAGGACGGTAAAGCGACAGTGAAACACATGGTTTACGGCGGTCTGGCGATTGGCGAAGAACGCATTGCCACGCCGTATGCGGTACTGACCATCAGCAGCGGCACGTTTGATGCGGCTCAGCCAGACGCGTCACGCACTGGCGAAACGCACACCGTGGAGTGGCAGGCTCCGGCTGTGGCGATTGCCCGCACGGCAACCCAGGCGCGCCAGAGCAACAGCGTCGATCTCGACAAAGCCCGTCTGGTGGTCAGCGTCGGTCGCGGCATTGGCAGCAAAGATAACATTGCGCTGGCAGAACAGCTTTGTAAGGCGATAGGTGCGGAGTTGGCCTGTTCTCGTCCGGTGGCAGAAAACGAAAAATGGATGGAGCACGAACGCTATGTCGGTATCTCCAACCTGATGCTGAAACCTGAACTGTACCTGGCGGTGGGGATCTCCGGGCAGATCCAGCACATGGTTGGCGCTAACGCGTCGCAAACCATTTTCGCCATCAACAAAGATAAAAATGCGCCGATCTTCCAGTACGCGGATTACGGCATTGTTGGCGACGCCGTGAAGATCCTTCCGGCACTGACCGCAGCTTTAGCGCGTTGATCCACTCTGGCAGGGCTGCATTTTGGCCCTGCCGCTGACAGGGAGCTCTTATGTCCGAAGATATCTTTGACGCCATCATCGTCGGTGCTGGGCTTGCCGGTTCGGTTGCCGCACTGGTGCTAGCCCGCGAAGGGGCGCAAGTGTTAGTTATCGAGCGTGGCAATTCCGCAGGTGCCAAGAACGTTACTGGCGGGCGTCTCTATGCCCACAGTCTGGAACACATTATTCCAGGTTTCGCCGAATCCGCCCCCGTAGAACGCCTGATCACCCATGAAAAACTCGCGTTTATGACGGAAAAGTCAGCGATGACTATGGACTACTGCAACGGTGACGAAACCTCGCCATCCCAGCGTTCTTACTCCGTTTTGCGCAGTAAATTTGATGCCTGGTTGATGGAGCAGGCCGAAGAAGCGGGCGCGCAGTTAATTACCGGGATCCGCGTCGATAACCTCGTACAGCGCGATGGCAAAGTTGTCGGTGTAGAAGCCGATGGTGATGTGATTGAAGCGAAAACGGTGATCCTTGCTGATGGGGTGAACTCCATCCTTGCCGAAAAGCTGGGGATGGCAAAACGTGTTAAACCGACGGATGTGGCGGTTGGCGTGAAGGAACTGATCGAGTTACCGAAGTCGGTAATCGAAGACCGTTTTCAGTTGCAGGGTAATCAGGGCGCGGCTTGCCTGTTTGCGGGATCACCCACCGATGGCCTGATGGGCGGCGGCTTTCTTTATACCAATGAAAACACTCTGTCGCTGGGGTTGGTTTGTGGTCTGCATCATCTGCATGACGCGAAAAAATCGGTGCCGCAAATGCTGGAAGATTTCAAACAACATCCGGCCGTTGCACCGCTGATCGCAGGCGGCAAGCTGGTGGAATATTCCGCTCACGTAGTGCCGGAAGCAGGCATCAACATGCTGCCGGAGCTGGTCGGTGACGGCGTACTGATTGCCGGTGATGCCGCCGGAATGTGTATGAACCTCGGTTTTACCATTCGCGGTATGGATCTGGCGATTGCCGCCGGGGAAGCCGCAGCAAAAACCGTGCTTTCAGCGATGAAAAGCGACGATTTCAGTAAGCAAAAACTGGCGGAATATCGTCAGCATCTTGAGAGTGGCCCGCTGCGCGATATGCGTATGTACCAGAAACTACCGGCGTTCCTTGATAACCCACGCATGTTTAGCGGCTACCCGGAACTGGCGGTGGGCGTGGCGCGTGACCTGTTCACCATTGACGGCAGTGCGCCGGAACTGATGCGCAAGAAAATCCTCCGCCACGGTAAGAAAGTGGGCTTCATCAATCTGATCAAGGATGGCATGAAAGGAGTGACCGTTTTATGACTTCTCCCGTCAATGTGGACGTCAAACTGGGCGTCAATAAATTCAATGTCGATGAAGAGCATCCGCACATTGTTGTGAAGGCCGATGCCGATAAACAGGCGCTGGAGCTGCTGGTGAAAGCGTGCCCCGCACGTCTGTACAAGAAGCAGGATGACGGCAGCGTGCGTTTCGATTATGCCGGATGTCTGGAATGTGGTACCTGCCGCATTCTGGGGCTGGGGTCGGCGCTGGAACAGTGGGAATACCCGCGCGGCACCTTTGGTGTGGAGTTTCGTTACGGCTGATGTTGGTTTGATACGTAACGCCGTACTGACTCTCATTGCAAAAAAACAGGAATAACCCATGCAACCGTCCAGAAACTTTGACGATCTTAAATTCTCTTCTATTCACCGCCGCATTTTGCTGTGGGGAAGCGGTGGTCCGTTTCTGGATGGTTATGTACTGGTAATGATTGGCGTGGCGCTGGAGCAACTGACTCCGGCGCTGAAACTGGACGCTGACTGGATTGGCTTGCTGGGCGCGGGAACGCTCGCCGGGCTGTTCGTTGGCACATCGCTGTTTGGCTATATCTCCGATAAAGTCGGACGGCGCAAAATGTTCCTCATTGATATCATCGCCATCGGCGTGATATCGGTGGCGACGATGTTTGTCTCATCCCCCGTCGAACTGTTAGTGATGCGGGTACTTATCGGCATTGTCATCGGTGCAGATTATCCCATCGCCACTTCGATGATCACTGAGTTCTCCAGTACCCGTCAGCGGGCGTTTTCCATCAGCTTTATTGCCGCGATGTGGTATGTCGGCGCGACCTGCGCCGATCTGGTCGGCTACTGGCTTTATGATGTGGAAGGCGGCTGGCGCTGGATGCTGGGTAGCGCAGCGATCCCCTGTTTGTTGATTTTGATTGGTCGATTCGAACTGCCTGAATCTCCCCGCTGGTTGTTACGCAAAGGGCGAGTAAAAGAGTGCGAAGAGATGATGATCAAACTGTTTGGCGAACCGGTGGCTTTCGATGAAGAGCAGCCGCAGCAAACCCGTTTTCGCGATCTGTTTAATCGCCGCCATTTTCCTTTTGTTCTGTTTGTTGCCGCCATCTGGACCTGCCAGGTGATCCCGATGTTCGCCATTTACACCTTTGGCCCGCAAATCGTTGGTTTGTTGGGATTGGGGGTTGGCAAAAACGCGGCACTGGGGAACGTGGTAATTAGCCTGTTCTTTATGCTCGGCTGTATTCCACCGATGCTGTGGTTAAACACTGCCGGACGGCGTCCATTGTTGATTGGCAGCTTTGCCATGATGACGCTGGCGCTGGCGGTTTTGGGGCTGATCCCGGATATGGGGATCTGGCTGGTAGTGATGGCATTTGCGGTGTATGCCTTTTTCTCTGGTGGGCCGGGTAATTTGCAGTGGCTCTATCCTAATGAGCTCTTCCCGACGGATATCCGCGCCTCTGCCGTGGGCGTGATTATGTCCTTAAGCCGTATTGGCACTATTGTTTCGACCTGGGCACTGCCGATCTTTATCAATAATTACGGTATCAGTAACACGATGTTAATGGGGGCGGGTATCTCGCTGTTTGGCTTGTTGATTTCCGTAGCGTTTGCCCCGGAGACTCGAGGGATGTCACTGGCGCAGACCAGCAATATGACGATCCGCGGGCAGAGAATGGGATAATTTGTTCAGATTTCTCTCTTTTCTGAATCAATATTATTGACTATAAGCCGCGTGAATATATGACTACACTTTGTGGGAAAACAAAGGCGTAATCACGCGGGCTACCTATGATTCTTATAATTTATGCGCATCCGTATCCGCATCATTCCCATGCGAATAAACGGATGCTTGAACAGGCAAGGACGCTGGAAGGCGTCGAAATTCGCTCTCTTTATCAACTCTATCCTGACTTCAATATCGATATTGCCGCCGAGCAGGAGGCGCTGTCTCGCGCCGATCTGATCGTCTGGCAGCACCCGATGCAGTGGTACAGCATTCCACCGCTCCTCAAACTTTGGATCGAT
This sequence comes from Escherichia sp. WS1450, assembly GCF_046487395.1. NCBI lineage: Bacteria > Pseudomonadati > Pseudomonadota > Gammaproteobacteria > Enterobacterales > Enterobacteriaceae > Escherichia > Escherichia sp. WS1450. The sequence goes on along the minus strand of NZ_JBJQJO010000007.1, from coordinate 175,291 downwards.
AAAGTTTTCTCGCACGGCTGGGCTTACGGTCACGGCGGTACGGCGCTGCATGGCAAACATTTGCTGTGGGCGGTGACGACCGGCGGCGGGGAAAGCCATTTTGAAATTGGTGCGCATCCGGGCTTTGATGTGCTGTCACAGCCGCTACAGGCGACGGCAATCTACTGCGGGCTGAACTGGCTGCCACCGTTTGCCATGCACTGCACCTTTATTTGTGACGACGAAACCCTCGAAGGGCAGGCGCGTCACTATAAGCAACGTCTGCTGGAATGGCAGGAGGCACATCATGGATAGCCATACGCTGATTCAGGCGCTGATTTATCTCGGTTCGGCGGCGCTGATTGTACCCATTGCGGTACGTCTTGGTCTGGGATCGGTACTTGGCTACCTGATCGCTGGCTGCATTATTGGCCCGTGGGGGCTGCGACTGGTGACCGATGCCGAATCTATTCTGCACTTTGCCGAGATTGGCGTGGTACTGATGCTGTTTATTATCGGCCTCGAACTCGATCCACAAAGGCTGTGGAAGCTGCGTGCAGCAGTGTTTGGTGGTGGCGCATTGCAGATGGTGATTTGCGGCGGCCTGCTGGGGCTGTTCTGTATGTTACTTGGGCTGCGCTGGCAGGTCGCGGAATTGATCGGCATGACGCTGGCGCTCTCTTCTACGGCGATTGCCATGCAGGCGATGAATGAACGCAATCTGATGGTGACGCAAATGGGTCGCAGTGCCTTTGCGGTGCTGCTGTTCCAGGATATCGCGGCGATCCCGCTGGTGGCGATGATCCCGCTACTGGCAGCGAGCAGTGCCTCGACGACGATGGGCGCATTTGCTCTCTCGGCGTTAAAAGTGGCGGGTGCGCTGGTGCTGGTGGTATTGCTGGGGCGCTATGTCACGCGTCCGGCGCTGCGTTTTGTTGCCCGCTCTGGCTTGCGGGAAGTGTTTAGTGCCGTGGCGTTATTCCTCGTGTTTGGCTTTGGTTTGCTGCTGGAAGAGGTTGGCTTGTCGATGGCGATGGGCGCGTTTCTGGCGGGCGTACTGCTGGCAAGCTCGGAATACCGTCATGCGCTGGAGAGCGATATCGAGCCATTTAAAGGTTTGCTGTTGGGGCTGTTTTTCATCGGTGTTGGCATGTCGATAGACTTTGGCACGCTGATTGAAAACCCATTGCGCATTGTCATTTTGCTGCTCGGTTTCCTCATCATCAAAATCGCCATGCTGTGGCTGATTGCCCGACCGTTGCAGGTGCCAAATAAACAGCGTCGCTGGTTTGCGGTGCTGTTAGGGCAGGGCAGTGAGTTTGCCTTTGTGGTATTTGGTGCGGCGCAAATGGCGAATGTGCTGGAGCCGGAGTGGGCGAAATCGCTGACCCTGGCGGTGGCGCTGTCGATGGCGGCAACGCCGATTCTGCTGGTGATCCTCAATCGCCTTGAGCAATCTTCTACTGAAGAGGCGCGTGAAGCCGATGAGATCGACGAAGAACAGCCGCGGGTAATCATTGCCGGATTCGGTCGTTTTGGGCAGATCACCGGACGTTTACTGCTCTCCAGCGGGGTGAAAATGGTGGTGCTCGATCACGACCCGGACCATATCGAAACGCTGCGTAAATTCGGTATGAAAGTGTTTTATGGCGATGCCACGCGGATGGATTTACTGGAATCTGCGGGAGCGGCGAAAGCGGAAGTGCTGATTAACGCCATCGACGATCCGCAAACCAACCTGCAACTGACGGAGATGGTGAAAGAACATTTCCCGCATTTGCAGATTATTGCCCGCGCCCGCGATGTCGACCACTACATTCGTTTGCGTCAGGCAGGCGTTGAAAAGCCGGAGCGTGAAACCTTCGAAGGTGCGCTGAAAACCGGGCGTCTGGCACTGGAAAGTTTAGGTCTGGGGCCGTATGAAGCGCGAGAACGTGCCGATGTGTTCCGCCGCTTTAATATTCAGATGGTGGAAGAGATGGCAATGGTTGAGAACGACACCAAAGCCCGCGCGGCGGTCTATAAACGCACCAGCGCGATGTTAAGTGAGATCATTACCGAGGACCGCGAACATCTGTCATTAATTCAACGACATGGCTGGCAGGGAACAGAAGAAGGTAAACATACCGGCAACATGGCGGATGAACCGGAAACAAAACCCTCATCCTAATAAAGAGTGACGTAAATCACACTTTACAGCTAACTGTTTGTTTTTGTTTCATTGTAATGCGGCGAGTCCAGGGAGAGAGCGTGGACTCGCCAGCAGAATATAAAATTTTCCTCAACATCATCCTCGCACCAGTCGACGACGGTTTACGCTTTACGTATAGTGGCGACAATTTTTTTTATCGGGAAATCTCAATGATCAGTCTGATTGCGGCGTTAGCGGTAGATCGCGTTATCGGCATGGAAAACGCCATGCCGTGGAACCTGCCTGCCGATCTCGCCTGGTTTAAACGCAACACTTTAAATAAACCCGTAATTATGGGCCGCCATACCTGGGAATCCATCGGTCGTCCGCTGCCAGGACGCAAAAATATTATCCTCAGCAGTCAACCGGGTACTGACGATCGCGTTACGTGGGTGAAATCGGTGGATGAAGCCATTGCGGCGTGTGGTGACGTACCAGAAATCATGGTGATTGGCGGTGGTCGCGTTTATGAGCAGTTCCTGCCCAAAGCGCAAAAACTGTATCTGACGCATATCGACGCAGAAGTGGAAGGCGACACCCATTTCCCGGATTACGAGCCGGATGACTGGGAATCGGTATTCAGCGAATTCCACGACGCTGATGCGCAGAACTCTCATAGCTATTGCTTTGAGATTCTGGAGCGGCGGTAAGTTTGTATATTAGAATTCCGGCATCACTGATACGTGCAGATATCCGTGTTTACTAGACGTATAAATTGTACAGGAGCACGATATCATGACTGCAAAACGTACCACACAAAGTGTGACCGTCACCGTCGACCGTGAGTTAGTCAATCGCGCTCGTGATGCAGGCTTAAATATGAGCGCCACCCTTACGGTTGCGCTCAATGCTGAACTTAAAAAACATGCAGCAACACGTTGGCGTGAAGAGAACGCAGAAGCTATCGCTGCGTTAAATCAATTGGCTGATGAAACCGGATGTTTCTCTGATGAGTACCGGAGCTTCTAGCGATGCAATTTACGGTATACCGCAGTCGCGGCAGGAACGCCGCGTTTCCCTTTGTTATCGATGTTACCAGCGACATTATTGGTGAGATTAATCGCCGTATTGTTATTCCATTAACACCTATTGAACGATTTATCCGTATTCGCCCTCCAGAACGGCTTAACACAATCCTTTTACTGGTAGACGGCAAAGAATATGTGCTCATGACGCATGAGACTGCAACTGTTCCAGTTAACGCGCTGGGAACGAAATTTTGCGATGCCAGCGCGCACCGAACGTTGATTAAAGGGGCATTAGATTTTATGCTCGACGGGATTTAAGACGCGACCGCCTCTCCTTCGCCCATATCCTTATGCCGGTTCGACGGCTGGACAAAATAGTGTTTATCTTCCCAGCGCAGGCAGGTTAATGTACCACCCCAGCAGCAGCCAGTATCCAGCGCGTAAATACCTTCCGGCGTACCTTTGCCTTCCAGCGATGCCCAGTGACCAAAGGCGATGCTGTATTCTTCAGCGACAGGGCCAGGAATCGCAAACCACGGTTTCAGTGGGGCAGGGGCTTCTTCCGGCGATTCTTTGCTGTACATATCCAGTTGCCCGTTCGGGAAGCAAAAACGCATACGGGTAAAGGCGTTGGTGATAAACCGCAGTCTTCCCAGCCCCCGCAATTCCGGTGACCAGTTATTTGGCATATCGCCGTACATGGCATCAAGGAAGAAGGGGTAGGAGTCGCTCGACAGCACCGCTTCTACATCGCGCGCGCACTCTTTGGCGGTCTGCAGATCCCACTGCGGCGTGATCCCGGCGTGGGCCATCACCAACTTTTTCTCTTCGTCGATTTGCAGCAGAGGCTGGCGACGCAGCCAGTTAAGCAGCTCGTCGGCATCCGGCGCTTCCAGCAGCGGTGTCAGGCGATCTTTCGGTTTATTGCGGCTGATCCCGGCAAATACCGCCAGCAGATGCAGATCGTGATTGCCCAGCACCAGACGTACGCTGTCGCCTAAGGATTTCACATAGCGCAGAACATCCAGCGAACCCGGGCCGCGCGCGACCAGATCGCCCGTCAGCCAGAGGGTATCTTTCCCAGGGGTAAATTCTACTTTATGCAGCAATGCGATCAGTTCATCGTAACAACCATGAACGTCGCCAATAAGGTATGTCGCCATATTCTTTTAATGAATGAGTGTGGGAACGGCGAGTCGGAATACGGGAATGTCGATGCTGAAAGGGACGCCATTTTCATCGATCATTTCGTAGTGACCCTGCATGGTGCCCAGCGGGGTTTCAATGATTGCACCGCTGGTGTACTGGTACTCTTCGCCAGGGGCGATAAGTGGCTGGACGCCAACCACTCCTTCGCCCTGGACTTCGGTTTCACGGCCATTGCCATTGGTGATCAGCCAGTAACGCCCCAACAACTGCACTGGCGCTCGCCCCAGATTGCGTATGGTTACGGTATAAGCAAAAACGTAACGTTCATTATCAGGTGAAGATTGTGCCTCAATGTAGACGCTTTGAACCTGAATACACACTCGGGGCGAATTGATCATCGTTAACTCTCCTGCAAAGGCGCGTTCTCCGCCAGATAGTTCGCCATCTGGCAATATTGCGCGACAGAGATATTTTCCGCTCGCATCGCCGGATCGATCCCCATTCCGGTTAACACCTCGACGCTAAACAGGTTGCCGAGGCTGTTACGAATGGTTTTACGACGCTGGTTAAAGGCTTCGGTGGTGATGCGGCTCAACACGCGAACATCTTTAACCGGGTGAGGCATCGTTGCATGAGGAACCAGGCGCACGACGGCGGAATCCACTTTGGGTGGTGGTGTAAAGGCTGACGGCGGAACTTCCAGCACCGGGATCACGTTGCAATAGTATTGCGCCATGACGCTTAATCGACCATACGCTTTGCTGTTCGGTCCTGCAACCAGACGATTCACCACCTCTTTTTGCAACATAAAGTGCATGTCGGCAATGGCATCAGTATAGCTAAACAGATGGAACATCAACGGCGTGGAGATGTTATACGGCAGGTTGCCGAAAACACGCAGCGGCTGGCCCATTTTCGCGGCCAGTTCGCCAAAGTTAAAGGTCATCGCATCCTGCTGATAAATTGTCAGTTTTGGGCCTAAGAACGGATGCGTTTGCAGACGTGCCGCCAGATCGCGGTCAAGTTCGATGACCGTAAGTTGATCCAGACGTTCACCGACCGGTTCGGTCAATGCCGCCAGACCGGGGCCGATTTCGACCATCGCCTGGCCCTTCTGCGGGTTAATGGCAGAAACAATGCTGTCGATCACGAACTGATCGTTGAGAAAGTTTTGCCCGAAGCGTTTACGGGCTAAGTGGCCCTGGTGGACTCGATTATTCATTGGGTGTTAACAATCATTTTGATGGCGAGATTAAGCGCCGTAATAAAACTGCCGACATCGGCTTTACCACGTCCCGCTAGTTCAAGCGCGGTGCCGTGGTCCACTGATGTGCGAATAAAGGGCAGGCCCAGCGTAATGTTCACACCGCGCCCGAAGCCCTGGTATTTTAGCACGGGAAGACCCTGATCGTGGTACATCGCCAGCACGGCGTCGGCGTTATCGAGATATTTCGGCTGAAACAGGGTATCGGCAGGCAGCGGCCCGTTGAGTTTCATCCCCTGCGCCCGCAGCTCGTCGAGCACCGGAATAATGGTGTCTATCTCTTCAGTACCCATATGACCGCCTTCGCCCGCGTGCGGATTCAGCCCGCAGACCAGAATGCGCGGTTCGGCAATACCAAATTTGGTCCGCAAATCGTGATGCAAAATAGCAATCACTTCGTGCAAAAGCGCAGGGGTGATAGCATCTGCGATATCGCGCAGCGGTAAATGCGTCGTTGCCAGCGCCACGCGAAGTTCTTCGGTCGCCAGCATCATCACCACTTTTTTCGCCTGCGAACGCTCTTCGAAAAACTCGGTATGACCGGTAAACGGAATGCCTGCGTCGTTAATGACGCCTTTATGCACGGGGCCTGTGATCAGCGCAGCAAATTCACCGTTCAGACAGCCATCACACGCTCGCGCCAGCGTTTCCACCACATAATGCCCATTTTCAACCGCTAACTGCCCCGCAGTGACAGATTCACGTAGCGCGACAGGAAGTAGCGTTAATGTGCCCGCAGTTTGCGGTTGTGCAGGGGAGTTGGGGGAATAAGGGCGGAGGGTGAGCGGCAAACCGAGCATCGCTGCCCGGTTGGTAAGGAGAGTGGCATCGGCACAAACAACCAGTTCGACTGGCCACTCACGCTGTGCGAGCTGGACAACTAAGTCCGGGCCAATCCCGGCGGGCTCGCCGGGAGTGATCACAACACGTTGGGTTTTAACCATTAGTTGCTCAGGATTTTAACGTAGGCGCTGGCACGTTGTTCCTGCATCCAGCTTGCTGCTTCTTCCGAGAACTTACGGTTCATCAGCATGCGGTACGCACGATCTTTCTGTGCCGCGTCGGTTTTATCGACATTACGGGTATCCAGCAGTTCGATTAAATGCCAGCCGAATGAAGAGTGAACCGGTGCACTCATTTGACCTTTGTTCAGGCGGGTCAGGGCGTCACGGAAGGCCGGATCGAAAATATCTGGCGTAGCCCAGCCGAGATCACCGCCCTGGTTAGCAGAGCCTGGATCCTGAGAGAACTCTTTCGCTGCGGCAGCAAAAGTCGTTTTACCACTCTTGATATCGGCAGCAATTTGTTCCAGTTTCACGCGGGCTTGTTCGTCGGTCATAATCGGCGATGGTTTCAGCAGAATATGGCGAGCATGAACTTCGGTCACCGAGATATTTTTGCTTTCGCCGCGCAGGTCGTTAACTTTCAGAATATGGAAGCCAACGCCGGAACGAATCGGGCCAACAATGTCGCCTTTCTTCGCGGTGCTTAATGCCTGGGCGAAGATCCCCGGCAACTCCTGAATACGGCCCCAGCCCATCTGGCCGCCGTTCAGCGCCTGCTGGTCGGCAGAATGAGCAATCGCCAGCTTACCGAAATCAGCGCCGTTACGCGCCTGATCGACAATGGCACGCGCCTGGCTTTCCGCTTCGTTCACTTGATCAGAGGTCGGGTTTTCCGGCAGCGGGATCAGGATGTGGCTCAGGTTCAGCTCAGTGCTGGCGTCGTTTTGGTTACCCACCTGCTGCGCCAGGGATTCGACTTCCTGCGGCAGGATGGTGATGCGACGACGCACCTCGTTGTTACGCACTTCAGAGATAATCATCTCTTTGCGGATCTGGTTACGATAGGTGTTGTAGTTCAGACCATCGTAAGCCAGACGGCTGCGCATCTGATCCAGCGTCATGTTGTTCTGTTTCGCGATGTTAGCAATCGCCTGATCCAGCTGCTCATCGGAGATTTTCACTCCCATTTTCTGCCCCATCTGCAGGATGATTTGATCCATGATCAAACGTTCCATGATTTGGTGGCGCAGCGTCGCGTCATCAGGAAGCTGCTGCCTTGCCTGAGCAGCGTTCAGTTTTACCGACTGCATTAATCCATCAACGTCGCTTTCCAGCACGACGCCGTTATTGACGACGGCTGCGACTTTATCGACTACCTGGGGGGCAGCGAAACTGGTATTCGCGATCATGGCGATACCGAGAAGCAGCGTTTTCCAGTTCTTCATACTTTTTCCATTTCAATTAACCGCACTGCGGATTACGTGGTAAATCAACAAATCACAAAGTGTTTTGATACGGCAGAATGTTCGAACGCAGCATCTCTTGCGTACCCAGGCCGTAGTTGGAGCTCAGGCCGCGAAGTTCGATGTTAAAGCCGATTGCGTTGTCATATACCGCATGTTGTTTATCGTTATCCCAACCGTTCAGCTTCCGCTCGTAACCGACGCGAATTGCATAGCAGCAGGAGCTGTATTGCACACCTAACATAGAGTCGGCTTGCTTGTTCGCATTGGTGTCGTAGTAGTAGGCCCCAACAATTGACCAACGATCAGCAATTGGCCAGCTGGCGACGGCACCTACCTGCGAAATACCATTCTTATATTGCTCAGCTGTGGAATAGTACTTAGGCAGCGTAGCCTGAATATATTCCGGGCTGGCGTAACGGTAATTCAGCTGTACCAGACGGTCTTCATCCCGACGGTATTCAATGCTGGAGTTACTGGTCGCTACGTTATCCAGACGTGTATCGTACTGAATCCCGCCACGCAATCCCCAACGCTCGGAGATACGCCAGTAAGTATCGCCTGCCCACACCAGTGAGCCCGTTTTGTCGTCATTCTCCCATGTTATGTTGTCATCGCCAGTGCGAGACTCCGTAAAATAGTAGATTTGACCAACGGAAATATTAAAACGTTCAACGGCAGCATCATCATATATGCGAGATGTGACACCGGTCGTCACCTGGTTAGCGGAGGCAATACGGTCAAGACCGCCGTAAGTCCGGTCCCGGAACAGGCCAGAGTAGTCAGATTGCAGCAGAGACGAGTCGTAGTTATAGATGTCGCTCTGATCGCGATACGGCACGTATAAATACTGCGCGCGCGGTTCCAGCGTTTGGGTATAACCCGGAGCCAGCATTTCCATATCGCGTTCAAAGACCATTTTGCCGTCAACTTTGAATTGCGGCATTACGCGGTTAACGGATTCGTCCAGCTTGGTTGTGTTTCTGGAGTTATACCAGTCAAGATTAGTTTGCTGATAATGGGTTGCCAGCAACTTCGCTTCGGTATTGATGCTGCCCCAGTTATTAGAGAGCGGCAAATTGATGGTCGGTTCCAGGTGAACACGGGTTGCCTCAGGCATGTCGTCTCTGGTGTTAACAAAGTGCACTGCCTGGCCATAAATACGCGTATCAAACGGACCAACATCATTCTGGTAGTAGTTAACGTCTAACTGCGGCTCTGCCGAGTAGCTACTGGTGTTCTGCTCGCTGAAGACCTGGAACTGCTTGGTTGAAACGGTGGCATTGAAGTTTTGCACCGCATAGCCAACGCTGAATTTTTGCGTTGCGTAGCCGTCAGTACTGGAACCGTACTTGTTATCGAAATCATTGAAGTAACTAGGATCGCTGACCTTAGTGTAGTCGACGTTGAAACGCCACACCTGATCCATGACCCCGGAGTGGTTCCAGTAGAATAACCAACGACGTGAACTGTCATCGTTCGGGTGTTCATCTTCATAGACTTTATCTGAAGGCAGATAGTCCAGTTCCATCAAGCCAGCGCCCGCCTGGGAGAGGTAGCGGAATTCGTTCTCCCACATGATATTGCCACGACGATGCATATAATGCGGCGTGATGGTGGCATCCATATTTGGCGCGATGTTCCAGTAATATGGAAGGTAGAACTCAAAGTAGTTGGTGGTGGTGTACTTGGCGTTCGGGATCAAGAAACCAGAGCGACGTTTGTCACCCACCGGCAACTGCAAATAGGGGCTATAAAAGATCGGTACCGGACCCACCTTAAAGCGGGCGTTCCAGATCTCCGCAACTTGTTCTTCGCGGTCATGAATAATTTCGCTACCTACCACGCTCCAGGTGTCAGAACCTGGCAGACAGGAGGTAAAGCTACCGTTATCCAGAATGGTATAGCGGTTTTCGCCACGTTGTTTCATCAGGTCCGCTTTACCGCGGCCCTGACGACCCACCATCTGGTAATCACCTTCCCAGACATTGGTATCTTTGGTGTTCAGATTCGCCCAGCCTTTCGGCCCTTTGAGGATCACCTGGTTATCGTCGTAATGGACATTACCGAGCGCATCAACGGTACGTACCGGCTCCGGTTGTCCTGGTGCCTCTTTTTGATGGAGCTGCACTTCGTCGGCCTGCAGACGGCTGTTACCCTGCATGATATCCACGCTGCCAGTAAACACGGCGTCATCCGGGTAGTCCCCTTTCGCGTGGTCAGCATTGATAGTCACGGGTAAGTCATTGGTATCGCCCTGTACCAGAGGACGGTCATAGCTTGGCACGCCCAACATGCACTGTGAGGCGAGGTCGGCTGCCAGTCCCTGTTGACTATAAAGGGCGGTGGCAATCATGGTGGCCAGGAGAGTGGGGATACGTTTTTTCATACGTTGATTTTATTGTTCCATCATCGGTAACGTTGCGCGTGACAAACGGTCAGAGACTAACGTACTCGTCATCTCTACGCTAGTGTTAATCCTGTCCGAATAGCGTCAGTGGTGTTAGGCACGGCATTGAATGACAGGTATGATAATGCAAATTATAGGCGATGTCCCACAATTGACCGCAGCCGGAAAACGGTAAAAGCACCTTTATATTGTGGGAGATAGCCCTGATATCCGTGTGTCGATTTGGGGAATATATGCAGTATTGGGGAAAAATCATTGGCGTGGCCGTGGCCTTACTGATGGGCGGCGGCTTTTGGGGCGTAGTGTTAGGCCTGTTAATTGGCCATATGTTTGATAAAGCCCGTAGCCGTAAAATGGCGTGGTTCGCCAACCAGCGTGAGCGTCAGGCGCTGTTTTTTGCCACCACTTTTGAAGTGATGGGGCATTTAACCAAATCCAAAGGTCGCGTCACGGAGGCTGATATTCATATCGCCAGCCAGTTGATGGACCGAATGAACCTTCATGGCGCTTCCCGTACTGCGGCGCAAAACGCGTTCCGGGTGGGGAAATCAGACAATTACCCGCTGCGCGAAAAAATGCGCCAGTTTCGCAGTGTCTGCTTTGGTCGTTTTGACTTAATTCGTATGTTTCTGGAGATCCAGATTCAGGCGGCGTTTGCTGATGGTTCACTGCACCCGAATGAACGGGCGGTGCTGTATGTCATTGCCGAAGAGTTAGGCATCTCCCGCGCCCAGTTTGACCAGTTTTTGCGCATGATGCAGGGCGGTGCACAGTTTGGCGGCGGTTATCAGCAGCAATCTGGCGGTGGTAACTGGCAGCAAGCGCAGCGTGGCCCGACGCTGGAAGATGCCTGTAATGTGCTGGGCGTGAAGCCGACGGATGATGCGACCACCATCAAACGTGCCTACCGTAAGCTGATGAGTGAACACCATCCCGATAAGCTGGTGGCGAAAGGTTTGCCGCCTGAGATGATGGAGATGGCGAAGCAAAAAGCGCAGGAAATACAGCAGGCCTATGAATTGATTAAGCAGCAGAAAGGGTTTAAATGACCCTGTAAATGATGCTGAGTAACTGCCCACGATTAAAGGTGGCCGCCCTGGCGGTCACTTCTTTGAGAAAAGGCGTTTACTCCGAATGGTGGACAGGCTCAATGCACGGTTTACGGGAGGGGTTCTGTTGGTTTTATCGCGTTGACCCTGCTTAAGGTTGAGAGCTTTACGACGAGCGGAATTATATTTTTACATCTTAAAAATAAAAAACACATATCTGAATGAGCGATTTTTGAAAGTATATTTATTCAGAGTGCGCATGATGAGTTTTTAACTCAATGCGAGGCTATTACCATGAAAGTATCAGTTCCAGGCATGCCGGCTACACTTTTAAATATGAGCAATAACGATATTTATAAGATGGTGAGCGGGGACAAGATGGACGTGAAGATGAATATCTTTCAACGCTTGTGGGAGACGTTACGTCATCTGTTCTGGTCAGATAAACAGCCTGAGGCTTATAAACTTCTGTTCAATTTCGTGAATAACAAGGCTGGCAACATCAACGCCTCAGAATACTTTACTGGGGCTATCGACGAGAATGAGAGAGAAAAGTTTATCAATAGCCTGGAATTATTCAATAAACTCAAAACATGCGCAAAAAATCCGGATGAGATGGTCGCAAAGGCTAATATGTGCTGGGACACTCAGATCTACGGTGATATTGAGTTAAGTGTCACTTTTTTAATTGAAAATAATGAGATATGTACTCTGACGTTGCAGCTGTGCAAGGGCCTCGGTAGCTTGGGTGTTGATCTTAGAAACGCTTACCTTCCCGGCGTTGACATGAGGAATTGTTACCTTGGTAAAAAAACAATAATAGATAACAACGTCCTTTACTTGGAACCTGGGTGGAATGCTAACCTGGAAGGTGCTATCCTGGACGGTACTGACGCAATTATTATTAATAAAATCACCACCAAAAAAATTGCTACTGAAGAAATTACCACTAAACAAAGTACTGCTGAAGAAATTATTGCCAACGCAATTATTGAATGATCCAGAATAAGCTAAGGTTGAAGGGGCTGGAACGCCCCTTCAACCTTAGCAGTAGCGTGGGATGATTTCACAATTAGAAAGACCTGCATGATGAGCTAGAGAAGAGGCTGGTGATGCAAGGCGTCGTGCACGACGCGGATCACCGAGATGGGCATCGCCAACCAGACTGCTAATTAGCCCATGAATAACAATCAGAAAGGACCATAACAAACCCGATAAAATGAAATATTAGAGACGATCAACGGGTGAAAAAAAAGTTCAAAAATTCGCTGTGGAGCAGGAAGGGAATTACCGAATGGAAAGCGTAGCCACACGCAACGACTGAAAGCAGTTTGGCAGAAACAAAAAATCCCCGGACTCGGGGATTTATGTACAAGAGGCAGCCCTTAGGATGAGGGTATAAACGTACAGGAAAGGTTAAAAATCCGCTGGCGCTTTAAACGTCATACTATTGCCATACGCCGGATGGGTAATCGTCAACATCTCTGCATGTAGCAACAAACGCGGTGCCATCGCTCTCGCTTCCGGTGATGCATAAAAACGATCGCCGAGAATCGGATGACCCAGCGCCAGCATATGCACACGCAATTGATGCGAACGCCCGGTAATCGGTTTTAACACCACTCTTGCCGTGTTATCCGCCGCATACTCCACCACTTCATATTCCGTCTGCGCAGGCTTGCCCGTTTCGTAACAGACTTTCTGTTTCGGGCGGTTTGGCCAGTCGCAAATCAGCGGCAGATCCACCAGACCTTCTGCGGGGGATGGATGCCCCCAGACGCGGGCCACATACTGCTTTTTCGGCTCGCGCTCGCGGAACTGGCGTTTTAACTCCCGCTCCGCGGCTTTGGTCAGCGCCACTACAATCACGCCGCTGGTAGCCATATCCAGACGATGCACCGATTCTGCCTGCGGATAATCACGCTGAATGCGCGTCATCACGCTGTCTTTGTGCTCTTCCAGACGACCCGGCACAGACAACAAACCGCTCGGCTTGTTGACCACCATAATGTGGTCATCCTGATACAGGATAACCAACCAGGGTTCCTGCGGTGGATTGTAGTTTTCCATCCCCATTTTCGGCTCCGTTACTGATGCGTTACAACGATCAAACGCAGGGCATCCAGACGCCAGCCTGCCTGATCCAGGCTTTCCATTACCTGCTGACGGTTGCTCTCAATAGCGGTCAGTTCGTCGTCACGAATGTTCGGGTTCACTGCACGCAGCGCTTCCAGACGAGACAGCTCGGCAGACAGTTTTTCGTCGGCTTCGTTACGCGCTGCATCAATCAGTGCACGGGCAGATTTCTCGATCTGCGCTTCACCCAACTGAAGGATCGCGTGAACATCCTGCTGCACGGCGTTAACCAGTTTGCTGCCGGTGTGACGGTTAACCGCGTTAAGCTGACGGTTAAAGGTTTCAAACTCCACCTGCGCCGCCAGGTTGTTGCCGTTTTTATCCAGCAGCATACGTACCGGTGTCGGCGGCAGGAAGCGGTTGAGCTGCAACTGCTTCGGAGCCTGGGCTTCAACCACGTAAATCAGTTCCACCAACAGCGTACCTACCGGCAACGCTTTGTTTTTCAACAGTGAAATCGTGCTGCTACCGGTATCGCCAGAAAGGATCAGATCAAGACCGTTGCGGATCAGCGGATGTTCCCAGGTAATAAACTGCGCATCTTCACGCGCCAGCGCCACTTCACGATCAAAGGTGATGGTGATGCCATCTTCCGACAGGCCTGGGAAGTCCGGCACCAGCATATGATCGGACGGCGTCAGCACGATCATGTTGTCGCCGCGATCGTCCTGATTGATACCGATGATATCGAACAGGTTCATAGCGAAGGCGATCAGGTTGGTATCGTCATCCTGCTCTTCAATGCTTTCTGCCAGTGCCTGGGCTTTTTCGCCACCGTTGGAATGGATTTCCAGCAGGCGGTCACGACCTTGTTCCAGCTGTGCTTTCAGCGCTTCATGTTGCTCGCGGCAGTTTTTGATCAGATCGTCAAAGCCTTCGGTTTGATCCGGTGAAGCCAGATAGTTAATCAGATCGTTGTATACACTATCGTAAATAGTGCGTCCGGTCGGGCAGGTGTGCTCGAATGCATCCAGACCTTCGTGATACCAGCGCACCAGCACCGACTGAGCGGTTTTCTCCAGATAAGGCACATGGATCTGAATATCGTGCGCCTGACCGATACGATCCAGACGACCAATACGCTGCTCCAGCAGATCCGGGTTGAATGGCAGGTCAAACATCACCATGTGGCTGGCGAACTGGAAGTTACGTCCTTCAGAACCGATTTCCGAGCACAGCAGTACCTGCGCACCGGTGTCTTCTTCAGCAAACCAGGCGGCAGCGCGGTCACGTTCGATTATCGACATGCCTTCGTGGAACACCGCGGCGCGAATACCTTCACGTTCGCGCAGTACTTGCTCCAGTTGCAGCGCAGTGGCAGCTTTAGCGCAGATCACCAGCACTTTCTGAGAGCGATGGCTGGTCAGGTAGCCCATCAGCCACTCAACGCGCGGATCGAAGTTCCACCAGGTGGCGTTATCACCTTCAAATTCCTGATAAATACGCTCCGGGTAGAGCATATCGCGAGCGCGATCTTCCGCACTTTTGCGTGCGCCCATAATGCCGGAGACTTTAATAGCCGTCTGATACTGCGTCGGCAGCGGCAGCTTAATGGTGTGCAGCTCGCGTTTCGGGAAGCCTTTCACACCGTTACGCGTGTTACGGAACAGCACGCGGCTGGTGCCGTGGCGATCCATCAGCATCGAAACCAGTTCCTGACGGGCGCTCTGTGCATCTTCGCTGTCGCTGTTTGCTGCTTGCAACAGCGGCTCGATATCCTGCTCGCCGATCATCTCACCGAGCATGTTCAGCTCGTCATTGCTCAGTTTGTTACCTGCCAGCAGCATGGCAACGGCATCTGCTACCGGACGATAATTTTTCTGCTCTTCAACGAATTGCGCGAAATCGTGGAAACGGTTCGGGTCCAGCAGACGCAGACGGGCGAAGTGGCTTTCCATTCCCAGCTGTTCCGGGGTTGCGGTCAGCAGCAGAACGCCCGGCACGTGCTCTGCCAGTTGTTCAATGGCCTGATATTCGCGGCTCGGCGCATCTTCACTCCACACCAGGTGATGGGCTTCATCGACCACCAGCAGATCCCATTCGGCTTCACAGAGATGTTCCAGACGCTGTTTGCTACGACGGGCAAAATCCAGCGAGCAAATCACCAGCTGTTCGGTATCGAACGGGTTGTAAGCATCGTGCTGAGCTTCGGCATAACGCTCATCATCAAACAGAGCAAAGCGCAGGTTGAAACGGCGCAGCATTTCTACCAGCCACTGATGCTGTAAGGTTTCCGGGACGATAATCAGCACACGTTCAGCAGCGCCAGAGAGCAGTTGCTGATGCAGGATCATCCCGGCTTCAATGGTTTTCCCTAAACCCACTTCGTCAGCCAGCAGGACGCGCGGCGCGTGGCGGCGGCCAACATCATGAGCGATGTTGAGCTGGTGCGGGATCAGGCTGGTACGCTGACCGCGCAGGCCGCTGTACGGCATACGGAACTGTTCGCTGGAATACTTACGCGCGCGATAACGCAGCGCAAAGCGGTCCATACGGTCAATCTGCCCGGCAAACAGACGGTCCTGCGGTTTGCTGAACACCAGTTTGCTATCAAGGAAAACTTCACGCAGGGCTACGCCGGACTCTTCAGTATCCAGGCGAGTACCGATATAGGTCAGCAAGCCATTTTCTTCTTTTACTTCTTCGACTTGCATCTGCCAGCCGTCATGGCTGGTAATGGTATCACCAGGGTTGAACATCACGCGGGTCACGGGGGAATCACTGCGTGCGTACAGACGGTTTTCACCAGTAGATGGGAAAAGTAAAGTGACAGTTCGCGCATCCACCGCGACAACGGTTCCAAGTCCCAATTCGCTTTCTGTATCGCTGATCCAGCGTTGACCAAGTGTAAAAGGCATATGTGTTCGGCTCTATATCTTTAATTGCAGGCAATAACCACCCGCTACCGTGCTTATGAGGTAGTGGTGTTATTCAGGTCCAGGAATGGAAAGGGCGCTATGGTACTGGATGGCAAAGCATTCGTCACGCATCAAAATGGTATCTGGCGAACTCTTTTTTTGCTCAAAATAGCCCAAGTTGCCCGGTCATAAGTGTAGCAAAATTATCCTCAATAAAAGGGAGTATTCCCTCCGCCACGGGTTGTAGCTGGCGGGTCAGATAGTGTTCGTAATCCAGTGGTGAACGTTGGTAGTCCAGCGGCTCCGGGCCGTTGGTGGTCCATACGTACTTAATGGTGCCGCGGTTCTGATATTGCAAGGGGCGACCGCGCTTTTGGTTTTCTTCATCGGCAAGGCGAGCGGCGCGTACATGAGGCGGAACATTACGCTGATATTCGCTCAGCGGACGGCGAAGGCGTTTACGGTAAACCAGCCGCGCATCCAGTTCACCCGCCATCAGTTTGTCGATGGTTTCGCGGACGTACTCCTGATATGGCTCGTTGCGGAAGATACGCAGGTATAGCTCCTGCTGAAACTGCTGGGCCAGCGGCGTCCAGTCGGTGCGCACGGTTTCCAGCCCTTTAAACACCATCCGCTGTTTATCGCCCTCCTGAATCAGCCCGGCATAACGCTTTTTACTGCCGGTATCGGCTCCGCGAATGGTTGGCATCAGAAAACGGCAGAAATGGGTTTCATACTCCAGTTCCAGTGCGCTGGTCAGTCGTTGTTTTTGCAGCGTTTCTGCCCACCAGGCGTTAACGTGCTGCACCAGTGCACGACCAATTTTCGCCGCTTCTTCTTCCGAATGTGCGCCTTTCAACCAGACAAACGTTGAGTCGGTATCGCCGTAGATCACGTCGTAGCCCTGCGCTTCAATCAACGCTTTGGTTTGCCGCATGATCTGATGACCACGCATGGTGATCGACGACGCCAGGCGCGGATCGAAGAAGCGGCAGGCGGTGGTGCCAAGCACGCCATAAAAGGCATTCATAATGATCTTCAGCGCCTGCGAAAGCGGCTTATTACCCTGACGTTTGGCTTCATCGCGCCCGTGCCAGATGTTAGTCACAATCTCCGGCAGGCAATGTTTCTCCCGCGAGAACCAGGCATCGAGAAAACCTTCGGTGCTGTGCTCTGGATCAGGCTGCGCCATGCCTTCAACCAGCCCGACGGGATCAATCAGAAAGGTGCGGATGATCGACGGGTACAGGCTTTTGTAGTCCAGCACTAGCACCGAATCATAAAGTCCTGGCCGCGAATCCATCACATAGCCACCAGGGCTGGCGTGTGGCGGCACTTCGCCGAGATTAGGCGCGACATAACCAGCGCGATGCATTCGCGGAAAATAGAGATGACCAAACGCTGCCACCGAACCGCCGTGCCGATCCACCGGCAGGCCGTTCACCGTTGCTCGTTCGAGTAAAAACGGCATGATTTCAGTTTTGTGGAAGATCTGCGTCACCAGCTCGCAATCTTTCAGGTTATAAGTTGCCAGCGCAGGTTTATCTTCGGCGAAACGGCGGTCAATTTCGTCCATCCGATCCCACGGGTTATCGATAGATTTTCCTTCGCCTAATAACTCCTGAGCGACGGTTTCCAGCGAGAATGAAGAGAAATTCCAGAACGCGGATTTCAGCGCCTCGATACCGTCGATAATCAGCCGCCCTTTGGCCTGGGCAAAAAAGACGCCGTTTTTAAAGCCGTGCTCGCGCCACTCCAGCTCACTGTTATCGCGCCCCAGCCGCAGCGGAATACGATAACGCTCGGCATGTTTTTGCAGCATTCGCAGATCGAACTGCACCACGTTCCAGCCGATGATCACATCAGGATCGTGAGTCGCAAACCAGGCGTTGAGTTTTTCCAGTAGCTGCGGGCGGCTGGCGACGTACTCCAGTTCAAAATCGAGCGCGGAGGCGTCGCCATTCTCTGGCCCCAGCATATAAACGATGCGCTGCTCGCAACCTTCCAGGCCGATGCAGTACAGCTCACCGTGGCGGGTGGTTTCAATATCAATAGAAACCCACTTGAGCGGCGGACGGTAGTCGGGATGCGGTTTCAGACGGGCATTAACGATAGCGCCATTGCGCATATCACCCTCGACCCACACCGGTGAGGTGATAAACCGCTCCATCAGATAGCGTTCTGGCGGGCGCACATCGGCCTCGTAGACGGTAACGCCAGCTTCACGCAGGCGCTTTTCGTAATTCATCAACTGGCGATGGGCGCGACAGTAAAGGCCATACACCGGCTGGCGATGAAAATCCTTTAACGCCAGCGGCGTCAGGCGAAAGCCTTGCTCACCCTGCAAAATATGCTGGGCGCGGGGAACCTGATCGGCGGGAATAAACGCCACGGACTCTTGCGGCGCAAGCGTAACCTGCAACGGCCCGTTGTCCGTCGCTAACCAAAAGGAAACTTCGGTTCCTTGCGGGGTGTCCCGCCAGTGTCGGGTTAAGATAAAACCTGCCTGCGCCACGCTGAAAATCCAATAAAAAACCAGGCTTGATTATAGCCTGGTTTTGGTTGATTGGCTGTGGTTTTATACAGTCATTACTGCCCGTAATATGCCTTCGCACCATGCTTACGCAGATAGTGTTTATCCAGCAGCGTTTGCTGCATATCCGGTAACTGCGGCGCTAACTGACGGCAGAATATCCCCATATAAGCGACCTCTTCCAGCACGATGGCGTTATGCACCGCATCTTCGGCATTTTTGCCCCATGCAAATGGGCCGTGAGAATGGACCAAGACGCCGGGCATTTGTGCTGCGTCGATTCCCTGTTTTTCGAAGGTTTCTACGATGACGTTACCGGTTTCCCACTCATATTCACCGTTGATTTCTGCGTCGGTCATTTTGCGGGTGCAGGGAATGGTGCCGTAGAAATAGTCGGCGTGGGTGGTACCGGTTGCCGGAATTGACTGGCCCGCCTGCGCCCAGATGGTGGCGTGGCGGGAGTGCGTATGCACAATGCCGCCAATGGACGGGAATGCCTGATAGAGCAGCCGATGAGTTGGCGTGTCGGAGGAGGGCTTTTTCGTACCTTCAACCACTTCACCGGTTTCGATGCTGACCACGACCATATCGTCAGCGGTCATGACGTTGTAATCGACGCCGGAAGGTTTGATCACAAAGACGCCGCGCTCGCGATCAACGGCGCTGACGTTGCCCCATGTGAGCGTGACCAGGTTATGTTTTGGCAGCGCCAAATTGGCTTCTAATACCTGGCGTTTGAGATCTTCTAACATGTTGACTCCTTCGTGCCGGATGCGCTTTGCTTACCCGGCCTACAAAATCGCAGCGCGTAGGCCTGATAAGACGCGCCAGCATCGCATCAGGCGTTGAATGCCGGATGCGCTTTGCTTATCCGGCCTACAAAATCGCAGCGTGTAGGCCTGATAAGACGCGCCAGCGTCGCATCAGGCGTTGAATGCCGGATGCGCTTTGCTTATCCGGCCTACAAAATCGCAGCGTGTAGGCCTGATAAGACGCGCCAGCGTCGCATCAGGCGTTACATACCTGATGCAGCTACTTAGCGACGAAATCCGTAATACACTTCGTTCCAGCGCAGCGCGTCTTTAAACGCTGGCAGGCGGGTGTCGTTATCAATCACCGTGATTTCAATGTCGTGCATCTCGGCGAACTGGCGCATATCGTTGAGGTTCAGCGCATGGCTGAAGACGGTGTGGTGCGCGCCACCAGCAAGGATCCACGCTTCGGAAGCGGTTGGTAGATCCGGCTGCGCTTTCCACAGCGCATTCGCCACCGGTAGTTTCGGTAGGGAGTGCGGTGTTTTCACCGTGTCGATGCAGTTAACCAGCAGACGGTAACGATCGCCGAGATCAATCAAGCTGGCGACAATGGCCGGACCGGTTTGAGTGTTGAAGATCAGGCGGGCAGGATCGTCTTTACCGCCAATACCGAGGTGCTGAACGTCGAGGATCGGTTTCTCTTCTACGGCGATCGACGGGCAGACTTCCAGCATATGGGAGCCGAGCACCAGATCATTACCTTTCTCGAAGTGATAGGTGTAGTCCTCCATAAAGGAGGTGCCGCCCTGCAGACCGGTTGACATCACCTTCATGATGCGAAGCAGGGCGGCAGTTTTCCAGTCGCCTTCGCCCGCAAAGCCGTAACCCTGCTGCATCAGACGCTGTACGGCCAGACCAGGAAGCTGTTTCAGACCGTGCAAATCTTCAAAGGTGGTGGTGAACGCGTGGAAGCCACCTTGTTCCAGGAAACGCTTCATCCCCAGCTCAATACGCGCCGCTTCCAGCACGTTCTGGCGTTTTTCGCCGTGGATTTGTGTGGCAGGCGTCATGGTGTAGCAGCTTTCGTACTCATCGACCAGCGCGTTAACATCGCCATCGCTGATGGAGTTCACTACCTGCACCAGATCGCCAACCGCCCAGGTATTGACGGAGAAACCGAACTTGATCTGTGCGGCAACTTTATCGCCATCGGTGACCGCCACTTCACGCATGTTATCGCCAAAACGGCAGATTTTCAGATGACGGGTATCCTGTTTAGATACCGCCTGACGCATCCAGGAGCCGATACGCTCATGGGCTTGTTTATCCTGCCAGTGACCGGTAACGACGGCATGTTGCTGACGCATACGCGCGCCAATGAAGCCGAACTCGCGACCGCCATGTGCAGTCTGGTTCAGGTTCATAAAGTCCATATCGATGCTATCCCACGGCAGCGCCGCGTTGAACTGGGTGTGGAATTGCAGCAACGGTTTGTTGAGCATAGTCAGGCCGTTGATCCACATTTTGGCCGGGGAGAAAGTGTGCAGCCACACTACCAGGCCGGCGCAACGATCGTCGTAATTCGCGTCACGGCAAATAGCGGTGATTTCATCCGGCGTGGTGCCCAGCGGTTTCAGCACCAGTTTGCAGGGCAGTTTCGCTTCCGTATTCAGCGCATTAACGACGTGCTCGGCATGTTGGGTGACCTGACGCAGGGTTTCCGGGCCATACAGATGCTGGCTGCCAATTACAAACCACACTTCATAATTATCAAAAATCGTCATTGTCGTGTCCTTATAGAGTCGGAACGGCCTGGGCAGCCTGTGCCGGGGCGGAAGTTGGAAGATAATGTTGTTCGGCGCTCATCGCCCATTGCTGATAGCGGCGATAAAGCTGTTCAAAGCGTTGTGCCTGTTCGCTGCGCGGTTGCAGGGTTTTCTCGACCGCACTGGCCATTTTTTGCTGGGCTGATGGGATGTCTGCGTGCACTTTCGCGGCGACGGCAGCGAAAATCGCCGCACCGAGCGCACAGCACTGGTCAGAGGCAACAATTTGCAGCGGGCGATTCAGCACGTCGCAGCAGGCCTGCATAATGACCTGGTTTTTCCGCGCGATGCCGCCCAGCGCCATCACGTTATTAACGGCGATCCCCTGATCGGTAAAGCACTCCATGATTGCGCGTGCGCCAAAGGCGGTGGCAGCAATCAAACCGCCGAACAGCAGCGGAGCGTCGGTAGCGAGGTTAAGATCGGTAATCACCCCTTTCAGGCGTTGGTTAGCGTTCGGTGTGCGGCGGCCGTTAAACCAGTCGAGCACCACCGGCAGGTGATCCAGAGACGGATTTTTGGCCCATGCTTCGGTCAGCGCCGGAAGCAGTTGTTTCTGGCTGGCGTTGATTTGCTCTTTCAGTTCCGGATGCTGGGCGGCAAGCTGTTCCAGCGGCCAGCCGAGTACGCGACCGAACCAGGCGTAGATATCGCCAAACGCCGATTGGCCTGCTTCCAGACCGATAAATCCAGGCACCACGCTGCCATCAACCTGACCGCAAATACCTTTCACTGCCCGCTCGCCAACGCTCTGTTTGTCGGCAATCAGAATGTCGCAGGTGGAAGTACCGATAACTTTTACCAGAGCGTTAGGCTGTGCGCCTGCGCCAACTGCGCCCATATGGCAGTCAAACGCGCCGCCGGAAATCACCACGCTTTCAGGCAGGCCGAGACGCTGCGCCCATTCCGGGCATAAAGTGCCCACCGGAATATCGGCAGTCCAGGTGTCAGTGAACAGCGGGGAAGGCAAATGGCGATTGAGGATTGGGTCCAGCTCATCAAAGAAACTGGCTGGCGGCAGGCCGCCCCAGCTTTCGTGCCATAGCGACTTATGCCCGGCGCTGCAACGTCCGCGACGAATATCCTGCGGGCGGGTGGTACCGGAAAGCAGAGCTGGCACCCAGTCGCACAGCTCAATCCACGATGCGGCAGATTGCGCCACGGCGCTGTCCTGGCGAGTTACATGCAGTATTTTTGCCCAGAACCATTCGCTGGAATAAATACCGCCAATATAGCGGGAGTAGTCAACGTTGCCCGGCGTGTGACATAAGCGGGTAATCTCTTCCGCTTCTTCAACCGCGGTGTGGTCTTTCCACAATACGAACATCGCGTTCGGGTTTTCGGCAAACTCCGGGCGCAGCGCCAGGACGTTACCGTCGGCGTCAATCGGTGCGGGCGTCGAGCCGGTTGTGTCAACGCCAATCCCGACCACAGCTGCGCGCTGCTCGGCGCTAAGCTCTGCAAGCACGGTTTTCAGCGCCGCTTCCATTGACTCAATGTAGTCACGCGGATGATGACGGAACTGGTTATTTGGGGCATCACAAAATTGCCCTTTCTGCCAACGGGGATACCACTCTACGCTGGTGGCGATCTCTTCACCGGTGGCGCAGTCCACCGCTAAAGCTCGCACAGAATCACTGCCAAAATCGAGGCCAATTGCAATCGCCATCGTTTCACTCCATCCAAAAAAACGGGTATGGAGAAACAGTAGAGAGTTGCGAAAAAAAGCGTCAGGTAGGATCCGCTAATCTTATGGATAAAAATGCTATGGCATAGCAAAGTGTGACGCCGTGCAAATAATCAATGTGGACTTTTCTGCCGTGATTATAGACACTTTTGTTACGCGTTTTTGTCATGGCTTTGGTCCCGCGTTGTTACAGAATGCTTTTAATAAGCGGGGTTACCGGTTGGATTAGCGAGAAGAGCCAGTAAAAGACGCAGTGACGGCAATGTCTGATGCAATATGGACAATTGGTTTCTTCTCTGAATGGCGGGAGTATGAAAAGTATGGCTGAAGCGCAAAATGATCCCCTGCTGCCGGGATACTCGTTTAACGCCCATCTGGTGGCGGGTTTAACGCCGATTGAGGCCAACGGTTATCTCGATTTTTTTATCGACCGACCACTGGGAATGAAGGGTTATATTCTCAATCTCACCATACGCGGCCAGGGGGTGGTGAAAAATCAGGGACGAGAATTTGTCTGCCGACCGGGTGATATTTTGCTGTTCCCGCCAGGAGAGATTCATCACTACGGTCGTCATCCGGAGGCTCGCGAATGGTATCACCAGTGGGTTTACTTTCGTCCGCGCGCCTACTGGCATGAATGGCTTAACTGGCCGTCAATATTTGCCAATACGGGTTTCTTTCGCCCGGATGAAGCGCACCAGCCGCATTTCAGCGACCTGTTTGGGCAAATCATTAACGCCGGGCAAGGGGAAGGGCGCTATTCGGAGCTGCTGGCGATAAATCTGCTTGAGCAATTGTTACTGCGGCGCATGGAAGCGATTAACGAGTCGCTCCATCCACCGATGGATAATCGGGTACGCGAGGCTTGTCAGTACATCAGCGATCACCTGGCAGACAGCAATTTTGATATCGCCAGCGTCGCACAGCATGTTTGCCTGTCGCCGTCGCGTCTGTCGCATCTGTTCCGCCAGCAGTTAGGAATTAGCGTCTTAAGCTGGCGCGAGGACCAACGCATTAGTCAGGCGAAGCTGCTTTTGAGCACCACCCGGATGCCTATTGCTACCGTCGGTCGCAATGTTGGTTTTGACGATCAACTCTATTTCTCGCGAGTATTTAAAAAATGCACCGGGGCCAGTCCGAGCGAGTTCCGTGCCGGTTGTGAAGAAAAAGTGAATGATGTAGCCGTCAAGTTGTCATAATTGGTAACGAATCAGACAATTGACGACTTGACGGAGTAGCATAGGGTTTGCAGAATCCCTGCTTCGTCCATTTGACAGGCACATTATGCAAGCATTGCTGGAACACTTTATTACCCAATCCACCGTGTATTCATTGATAGCGGTGGTGTTGGTGGCCTTTCTGGAGTCGCTGGCGCTGGTCGGTTTGATTCTACCCGGTACGGTGCTGATGGCGGGGCTGGGGGCGCTGATTGGCAGCGGCGAGTTAAGTTTCTGGCACGCCTGGCTGGCAGGGATCGTCGGTTGCCTGCTGGGCGACTGGATCTCCTTCTGGCTGGGCTGGCGTTTTAAAAAGCCATTGCATCGCTGGTCATTTCTGAAGAAAAACAAAGCACTACTTGATAAAACTGAACATGCGTTGCATCAACACAGCATGTTCACCATTCTGGTCGGTCGTTTTGTTGGCCCGACGCGTCCGCTGGTGCCAATGGTGGCGGGAATGCTGGATCTCCCGGTGGCAAAATTTATTACGCCGAATATTATCGGCTGCCTGCTGTGGCCACCGTTTTACTTCCTGCCGGGGATTCTGGCGGGTGCGGCGATCGATATTCCAGCCGGAATGCAGAGCGGCGAGTTTAAATGGTTGCTGCTGGCGACGGCGGTATTTTTGTGGGTTGGTGGCTGGCTGTGCTGGCGGTTATGGCGCAGCGGTAAAGCAACCGATCGTTTAAGTCATTATTTGTCGCGCGGTCGTTTGTTGTGGCTGACGCCGTTGATTTCTGCCGTCGGCGTGGTGGCGCTGGTGGTGTTAATTCGCCACCCGTTGATGCCGATGTATATCGATATTTTGCGTAAAGTGGTTGGGGTTTAGGAGGTAGTTTGCATCGGCGCTGGTTTGTTCCCCTCACCCTAACCCTCTCCCCAGAGGGGCGAGGGGACTGTCCGTGCGCTTTTAACCTTTAATCCCCAATAGTGCCGAAGCACTCGCCTTACCGCTCAACAACTCATTGGTCATACCCTGCCAGGCGATGCGCCCGTTGGCGACCACCACCGAGCGCGTGGCGATCCGCGCCGCATCTTCCACACTGTGCGACACCATCAATAGCGTCATTTTTTGCTGCTGGCAGCTCGTGCTCACCAGCGTCAACATCTCCTGACGTAACGCCGGATCGAGCGCAGAAAACGGTTCATCGAGCAATAAAATCGGCTGTTCGCGCACCAGACAACGCGCTAACGCCACGCGCTGTCGTTGACCGCCAGAAAGCTCGCCCGGTAATCGCGCCATTAAATTATCAATCCCCATCTGGCGGGCGATAGCGTGCATTTTCTCCTGTTGTGCCGCGTTCAGCTTCAATCCTGGATTAAGCCCCAGCCCGATGTTCTGCGCGACCGTCAGGTGACTGAACAGGTTGTTCTCCTGAAACAGCATCGACACCGGACGGCGTGACGGCGGCGTAGAGGTGTGATCAACGCCGTCGATAGTCAGCGAACCGCTGGCTGGCGTCAGAAAACCGGCGATCAAATTCAGCAGGGTACTTTTACCCGCGCCGCTTGGCCCGAGGATCGCCACCTGCTCGCCCCGTTCCACCGTTAAGCTAAAACGCATCGGCAAATGGTGGTAAAGCCAGGTGATATCAGTCAGTTTTAACATTTCGCCCCGGTAGTTTTTCAATCACGGTAAACAGCAGAAAACAGAGTAGCAGCAGAATTAACGCGGTGACCGCGCCGTCCTGGCTGCGATAGGAGCCAATTTGCTGGTAGAGATAAAACGGCAGGGTGCGGAAATCATCGTTACCGAACAACGCCACCACGCCAAAATCACCAATCGATAGCACACAAGCAAAGGCCAGTGCCTGCGCAAGTGGGCGTTTCAGGGCGCGCAGCTCCACCACTTTTAAGCGTGACCAGCCTTCAATGCCCAGCGACTGACACAACATACTGTAACGCGCGGTGATATCGCGCATCGGGTTTTCCAGCACCTTCAGCGCATAAGGGATCGCCATTAACGCATTGGTGAAAATCACAATGCCGTCAGCAGATTGCGGCAGGCCGACAGTGTTGTTGAGCAGTAAAAAGAAGCCCGTTGCCAACACAATCCCCGGCATGGCGAGGATCAACATGCCGCTCATCTCAAGCGCCTGACCGGCCAGCATTTTTTGCCGCGCCCGCAGTTCGCGACTGCTCCATAGCAGCATCATGGTCAGCACTACGCATAATACGCCTGCCGCCAGCGCAATACGCAACGAGGTCCACAGCGCCTGCCACAGCACCGGCTGCGCCAGCACTTCCGGCAACTGGCGATTTATCCCATCGACGAGCACCGCCAGTAACGGTGGCAGCAACAGCAACAGCGCCAGCACAATTAACACCGTGTCGCAAATGCGGCTATGCAGACGATCGTCCGGGTCGCGCCAGCCTTGCAGCAGCGTAGTGCCGGGCGCAATGGCCTTACTCAATCGCTGACTCAACAGCACTAGCCCGAGGCAACACACCATCTGGATCAACGCCAGCATCGCCGCGCGGGCAGGATCGTAGTCGTAACTCAGCGCCTGATAAATAGCCAGCTCGATAGTGGTCGCCTGCGGACCGCCGCCCAGCGACAGCACGGTGGCGAAGCTGGCAAAACAGAGCATAAAGATAAGCGCAGCAACTGGCGGGATTTGTCGCCATAACCACGGCCATTCGACGAAGCGGAAAAAATGCCAGCCGCGCATCCCAAGCTGGGCGGCAAGTTGACGTTGTTCGCCGGGAATGTTTTCCAGTGCCTGAAGTAATAAACGGCTCGCCATCGGCAGATTAAAAAACACATGGGCCAGCAAAATGCCTTGCAGGCCGTAGGGCGAAAAGGTCCACTCCAGACCGAGCGATTGGCAGAGCGATGCCAGCCAGCCCTGGCGACCATAGACGCTAAGAATGCCGAAAACAGCAACCAGCACCGGGAGGATCAAGGTCATTGCGCACAGACGCAACAGCGCCAGCCGACCCGGAAAGCGCCTGCGATAGAGCGCGCGGGCGAGGAATATCGCGGGTACGACAGAGAGTAGCGCCGAGAGAAACGCCTGCCAGAAGGAGAAGCGCACCACATGCCACAGGTAGCTGTCCTGCCAGATTGCCACCCAGTCACCCTGCGGCGCGTTCCACCACAGGGCGAGAAACGCCGCCAGCGCAACCGCCACCACAAGCGTAGCGGCGCTTACACCTGGAATTAACCAGCCGGGAATTAACGGCTGACGGCGCGTTGCCATTCGCTAATCCATGCCTGACGTTGTGCCGCCACTTCGGCTGGCGTGAACTCCAGCGTGGTTGCCGGTTTGGTCAATTGTTCAAACCCGGCAGGCAGCGTGACATTTGCCACCGGATACATCCAGTTGCCGGTTGGGATCGCATTCTGGAAAGCCGGAGAAACCATAAACTGGAGGAATTTTTGCGCCAGCTCTGGCTGCTTGCTGGCAGCGGTGCGGGCGGCGACTTCCACTTGCAAATAGTGACCTTCGCTGAAGTTCGCGGTGGCGTAGTTATCTTTCTTCTCTTCGAGAATGTGATAAGCCGGAGAGGTGGTGTAACTCAGTACCAGATCGCTTTCGCCTTTTAAAAACAGGCCGTAGGCTTCGCTCCAGCCTTTGGTGACCGTGACCGTTTTCTTCGCCAGTTTCTGCCAGGCTTGTGGGGCGTCATCGCCATAGACTTTTTGCATCCACAACAGCAGGCCCAGCCCCGGCGTACTGGTGCGCGGATCCTGATAAATCACCCGCCAGTTTTGATCGCTCTCAACCAATTCTTTCAGGCTTTGCGGCGGATTTTTCAGTTTGTTCTTGTCATAGACGAAGGCGAAATAGCCGTAATCAAACGGTACGAAAGTGTCATTATTCCAGCCGCCGGGTACATTTACCGCATCTGCTGCCACACCGCTTTTGGCAAACAGTCCGGTTTTGCTGGCGGCGTCTAACAGATTGTTATCCAGCCCCAGCACCACATCAGCTTTACTGTTTTTGCCTTCCATCCGCAGACGGTTGAGAAGCGAAACGCCATCTTCCAGCGCTACCAGTTTCAGTTCGCAATTACAGTCGGCTTCAAAGGCTTTTTTTACCACTGGGCCTGGCCCCCAGTCAGCGGCGAAGGAATCGTAGGTATAAACAGTCAGAACAGGTTTCGCGAAAACGGGCGCTGTGCACAGCAACAGCAGGGGAAGATATTTTTTTAACACTTTGCACCTCAAAAAAGAGTGGCAAAGGACTTGAGAAGGAGCCTCAAATCCCTTCGCCGGCGTTATCCGGATCAGGTTCGACGGGTATTTTCTCAGCGCACGCGTCTGCGTGGCACCCCGTTGAGAACGGCGTTAGTGTAGTGATTTTGTTATCAACCAGCAATCCATAGAGAAGGCGTATTAAAAAAGCCAATATTCGTTCAGCTATCAAGGACGTATTTGCATAGCTGGGAAGCTTTGAACCGAAAGAATCCCTTAGCACAGTCAAAATCGGTAATGCAACGGCTTATTGCGTGAATGAGCGATTTTTGACAGTATTCTTATTCAGGACGCTTATTCTGAGTTTTTAACTCAGAGTGGAGCTATCAGCATGAAAGTAAGAAACCCAGAACAGATTAGTATCCCTGCAAGTAATACCACTAAAGATCCAGGCCTTACTCACTCTCAGATTATCAGGATGGTTAACCTGGTCAAAAAGACCGAGAATATGAATATCTTTGAAGAGCTATGGGAGACGTTACGCAATCTCTTCCGGTCAGATAAACATTCCCAGACTGCGGCAAGGCAAATTCTGAAGGATGCATTTTATTTCCAGAATTGTGATGGCTACTCAAAATACTTTACCGGGGCTGTCGACGAGAAGGCGCGTGATAGGTTTACCCACCGGCTAAAAAAATTTAATGAACTCAAAGAACACGCAAAAGATCCGGAAATGATGCAGGCGAGGGGCTCAATCTCGCCAGATAATATGTTATGTGTCAGTTTTTATATTGGAAATATAGAGATATATACTCAGAAGTTGCAATTGGGAATAAGCCCCAGTACCGGGGGCATTGATCTGAGTAATGCTTGCCTTTCCGGGATTTCCCTTAATGGTGCTTGCCTTCGCAAGGCTGACCTGAGTAATGCTGAAATGGACAAGATCAGTCTGTGCAGTTCTAACCTACTCGGTGCTGACCTGCACGGTGCTAAAATGAACAATGCCAAAGTTATTAGCTCTGACCTGTCCTATACTAACCTGTCCGATACTGACATGTCCGATACTGACCTGGACGATACACTCCTGCGCAATGCAAAAATGGACAATACCATCCTGAACAATGCTTATATGGAAGATACTAACGTGCGCGGGATTAACCTGAGCAAGGCTGACCTTTCCGGCCAGGATAGCGCTAAATTGCGCAGTCGTGGCGCAATTATTGATTGAGCCAGAATAATAAATAGGGAAGGGGCAGGAACGCCCTTTCTTTTTTAAGTTGGTGCTGACCACTATATATAAAATAAGGTAAAAAACACACTGCCTTATTTTTTATATAAAACAATATTGCGCAGAAATACTGAATTCTACCCGGTATGCTAATTTTCATATGCCTGTCACTTAACATCAACATCCCACACCCACGCAAGATAAAATCTCGTCTGATTAGCCTCAAACAACAGCGTGTTACTGAAATTATGAGCGTGTATTTTTATTCTGGCAAAAGAAATTTGAGTTGGAGTCTGGAGTCGAATCCAGACTCTGCCTTGTTTTCAGGGAGTGCGGAGTCGTCATTTTTCAGACAATGAATCGCACACGATTCGAGATAATCTTATTTGCGACTCTAATCAGACGATGCATAAAACAGAGAAAATATAAAAGTAATGTATTTTATTCATTCCGTCTGAATATAAAAAACGCGCTCATGACCGCCAAAAGGCACAAGCTACTCTGGATCCGGCGGCGCAAACCACGCTGATTTAAAATCGAACCAGCCAAGGGTATTCATACGCAGGCCGCGCATACTGCGTTGCCCCTGAATGATCAGCCAGTGGTGGATAAGTGGCACCATTGCTTTGCTGGCGACCAGTTGCTGGCACCAGTTCGCCAGATTCATTTCGCCATTGCGCCAGCGGGCGGCGTCGGCTTGCCAGTCGATCGGAATACAGTGTTGGAGCAGCGGCACCTCGCATAAGTGCGCGAACAGCGAAAAATCCAGCGGCAGCGTAAAGTTGGCGCTGTTAAGCCAGATATCGCTCTCGATCTCTCCTTCATGCCACTGATCGTAGCTGATCTCTTTGATTTCCAGCGTGACCTGGTGACTTGCCAGAATCTGCTGCATGATCCCGGCAATCACCCGATGCTCACTGTGATCCTGATAAAAGGTCAGGGTGAGGCTTTCCAGGCCAGCCGGTTTTTCGCTCTTTATGGTGCGGGCATGGTGCCAACGGGGGAGCAGTCCATAAGCCGGGAACCACAGTTGCTGGTACTGTTCCTCAGCGAAATAGACCAGATTAGTTGGAGAAAGCACATAGCTTACCCAGTCCCTGACTTGCTGATTCGCCCCGCGATGGGTGCGGCTGTCGAACAGTAAATAGTAGCAACCTTCCTCCAGGCGGCTTTCAATCTCTTTTTCCTCGCCCTGTGGCCCTTTTAGCATCAGCCCTCCGGCTGGCTCGTCAGCAATTTCCGGCAGAACCCAGACGTTAACTTCGTCGATTAATGCCCGATAACCAAAGAAGTCATCGAATGCCTGAATTTTCAGTTGGTTGGTGCTGTTGCGGATCACCGCATACGGACCTGTGCCGATGGGATGGCTGGCAAAGTTACTGAGGGTTTCCCATTCGCGCGGCAGGATCATCGCCGGAACTTGCCCCAGCAGTAACGGTAACCAGTGGTCCGGTTGCGTGAGATGGATATCCAGCGTCCAGGGCGTCGGCGACACAATGTCAGCAATATGCGAATAGAGCGGCAGCGTATTGATTCGTTTTAAAGAGGCGATCACGTCGTCCATGTCAAGTTCACGACCATGATGAAAATGGACTCCTGGACGCAAAAAGAAACGCCAGTGAAGCGGTGATATTTGCTGCCAGTGGTGGGCTATGTCCGCTTCCAGTTCCCCATTTTCCTCATTTATGCGCGTTAGCGAACTGAAGATTTGCCGGGCGATATGGGTTTCGGAACGACGCAATGCACTGCCGGGCAGCAGATTACGCAACGGACGATAGTAGAGAACGCGCAGGATGTGCCGCCCCTGGCGGAAGCTGCGGCCCAGATGAGAAACCAGCATTTGCCGCACAGTCGCTTTGTCGCCAACCAACTGCACTAGTTGGTCGATACGATCCTGCTCCAGCAGATCTTCCGCCCGCTGTTGCTGAAGCGCCAGCCCGGTGTAGAGGAATGTCAGACGAGAGCGTTTACCGCGCCCGACTTCCGCTTCCCACGTCAGCCAGCCGCGATCCTGCATGGTGTTGAGCAGGGTGCGCATATGACGACGCGAGCAGCTCAATAACGCTGCCAGTTCGTTGAGCGTCGTGTCCTGCGATTTACCCTCGCAGCATTGCCACAGGCGGATGAACTGTTGTTGCAGACGAGCAGATGGCATAAAAGGGGAACTCCTGCGCAAAAGTCAGCAATTTTATTTTCCCTATATTAAGTCAATAATTCCTAACGATGAAGCAAGGAGGTGCCCCATGCGTCAGTTTTATCAGCACTATTTTACCGCGACAGCGAAGTTGTGCTGGTTGCGTTGGTTAAGCGTCCCACAACTATTAACCATGCTTGAAGAACTGATGCAGTGGGAGGGGAGTCATTCTGACTACTGATTTGCGGACATCATGTGTGACTGAGTATTGGTGTTAATCGCCACGCCAGCAGTGATTATCTGCTGGCTTTTTTCTTTTTGGCGATTGAGTGCCGAACGGTTTACAAACTAACGCATAAATGCCGGTTGCTTCTCTTCATAAGACGCAATAGCGTCGTCGTGCTGCAGGGTCAGGCCAATGCTGTCCAGACCATTCATCATGCAGTGGCGGCGGAAGGCATCAATGGTAAAGCGATAGGTTTTCTCTCCCGCTTTCACCTCTTGCGCTTCCAGGTCTACATCAAAATGAATCCCCGGATTGGCTTTCACCAGCGCAAACAGTTCGTCCACTTCTGCATCGCTTAATTTCACCGGCAGCAGCTGGTTGTTAAAGCTATTGCCGTAGAAGATGTCAGCAAAACTCGGCGCAATCACTACTTTAAAACCGTAGTCAGTCAATGCCCAGGGCGCGTGCTCACGCGAGGAGCCACAGCCGAAGTTTTCCCGCGCCAGCAAAATGGAAGCGCCCTGATACTGCGGGAAGTTCAGCACGAAGTCCGGGTTTGGCTGTTGGCCTTTTTCATCCAGAAAACGCCAGTCGTTAAACAGATGCGCGCCAAAACCTGTACGGGTCACTTTCTGCAAAAACTGTTTCGGGATGATTGCATCGGTATCGACATTGGCGGCATCCAGCGGAACCACCAGGCCTGTGTGTTTGATAAATTTCTCTGCCATGGTGTGCTCCTTATTTAATGTTGCGAATGTCGGCGAAATGTCCGGTCACCGCAGCTGCGGCAGCCATTGCCGGGCTGACCAGATGCGTGCGCCCGCCACGCCCCTGGCGGCCTTCAAAGTTACGGTTGCTGGTGGAGGCACAACGCTCACCCGGATTCAGGCGGTCGTTGTTCATCGCCAGACACATTGAGCAGCCGGGTAAACGCCATTCAAAACCGGCTTCAATAAAGATTTTGTCCAGACCTTCCGCTTCTGCCTGCGCTTTTACCGGGCCAGAGCCGGGAACCACCAGTGCCTGCACGCCTGGCGCGACTTTCCGCCCTTTGGCGATTTCAGCCGCCGCGCGTAAATCTTCAATACGCGAGTTAGTGCAGGAACCGATAAACACTTTGTCGATAGCCACTTCGGTCAGCGGAATACCCGGTTTCAGCCCCATATAGGCCAGCGCTTTTTCTGCCGACGCGCGTTCAACCGGATCGGCAAACGAAGCCGGATCGGGAATATTGTCGTTCACGGAAATCACCTGACCTGGATTGGTGCCCCAGGTGACCTGCGGTGAAATTTCTTCTGCCTGCAAAGTCACAACGGTATCGAAAGTTGCGCCTTCGTCGGTTTGCAGAGTTTTCCAGTAGGCAACGGCGTCGTCGAAATCTTTGCCTTTCGGCGCATGCAGACGGCCTTTGACATAGTTAAAGGTGGTTTCGTCCGGTGCAACCAGACCGGCTTTCGCGCCCATTTCGATTGCCATATTGCACAGGGTCATACGACCTTCCATGCTTAAATCACGGATTGCTTCGCCGCAAAACTCCACCACATGCCCGGTGCCGCCTGCGCTGCCAGTTTTACCGATAATTGCCAGCACGATATCTTTCGCGGTAATGCCTGGCGCAGCTTTGCCCTGGACTTCAATTTTCATGGTCTTCGCACGGCCCTGTTTCAGGGTTTGCGTTGCCAGTACGTGTTCAACTTCGGAAGTGCCGATACCAAAGGCCAGTGCGCCAAACGCGCCGTGAGTGGCGGTATGCGAGTCGCCGCAGACGATGGTCATCCCCGGCAAGGTCACGCCCTGTTCCGGCCCCATTACGTGGACGATCCCCTGATACGGGTGATTCAGGTCATACAGCTCGACGCCAAACTCTTTGCAGTTTTTAATCAGCTCCTGCATCTGGATGCGCGCCATTTCACCGCAGGCATTAATGTCTTTGGTCTGAGTAGAGACGTTGTGATCCATGGTGGCGAAGGTTTTGCCCGGCTGACGTACCGGGCGCCCGTGGGCGCGCAGACCATCGAACGCCTGCGGTGAGGTCACTTCATGCACCAGGTGGCGGTCGATATATAACAGCGGGGTTTCGTTTTCGGCTTCGTACACTACGTGAGCGTCGAACAATTTTTCGTATAACGTCTTAGCCATGATTACACCCCTTCTGCCACATAGCGGGCAATGATATCGCCCATTTCATTGGTACTAACGGCGGCAGCGCCACGGGCTAAATCTCCGGTGCGAATGCCTTCTTCTAATGCGCGGTTAATGGCGCGTTCAATGGCGGAAGCCGCATCATCGGCATCCAGGCTGTAACGCAGCAGCAGTGCCAGCGACAGAATTTGCGCAATCGGGTTGGCGATGTTTTTGCCTGCGATATCTGGTGCCGAGCCGCCCGCAGGTTCATACAGACCAAAACCTTGCTCGTTCAGGCTGGCGGAAGGCAACATCCCCATTGAGCCAGTGATCATTGCGCACTCGTCAGACAGAATGTCGCCAAACAGGTTGGAGCACAACAGAACGTCAAACTGTGATGGATCTTTAATCAGCTGCATGGTGGCGTTGTCGATGTACATATGCGCCAGTTCGACATCCGGGTATTCCGTGGCGATCTCGTTAACGATCTCCCGCCATAAAATAGAGGATTGCAGCACGTTGGCTTTGTCGATAGACGTCACTTTATGGCGACGTTTACGAGCAGATTCAAACGCGATGCGGGCGATACGTTCAATCTCAAAACGGTGATACACCTCGGTATCAAACGCTTTTTCATATTGTCCGCTACCTTCGCGGCCTTTTGGCTGACCGAAATAGATGCCGCCGGTCAGTTCGCGCACACACAGGATGTCGAAGCCGTTAGCGGCAATGTCAGCACGCAGCGGACAGAATGCTTCCAGCCCCTGATACAGTTTTGCCGGACGCAGATTGCTGAATAATTTGAATTGTTTACGCAAAGGCAACAGTGCGCCGCGTTCTGGTTGCTGGTCTGGCGGCAAATGTTCCCACTTCGGACCTCCTACCGAGCCAAACAGCACGGCATCGGCTTGCTCACAACCTTCAATCGTCGCAGGCGGCAGCGGCTGCCCGTGGTTATCAATGGCTGCGCCGCCTACATCGTAATGGCTGGTGGTGATGCGCATCGTAAAGCGGTTGCGCACGGCATCCAGCACTTTCAGCGCCTGGGTCATCACTTCCGGACCAATACCGTCCCCCGGCAATACGGCAATATGGTAATTCTTCGACATCACACGGTTTCCTTGTTGTTTTCGTTGTGTTGAGCTTTGCGTTGCAACTCTTTTTCGACTTCTGTGGCACGCCAGATATTGTTAAGTACGTGCACCATGGCTTTGGCGGAGGACTCGACAATATCGGTGGCCAGGCCGACGCCGTGGAAGCGGCGACCATTGTAGTTGGCGACAATATCCACCTGACCCAGCGCATCTTTACCGTGGCCTTTGGCGGTCAGGCTGTACTTCACCAGTTCGACGTTATAGTCAGTGATGCGGTTTATCGCCTGATAGACGGCATCGACCGGACCGTTACCGTTGGCGGCTTCTGCTTTGACTTCTTCGCCGCAGGCCAGTTTGACGGCGGCAGTGGCAATATCGTTAGAGCCAGACTGCACGCTGAAGTAATCCAGACGGAAATGCTCCGGCTCTTCTTGCTGCTTACCGATGAAGGCCAGTGCCTCCAGATCGTAATCAAACACCTGACCTTTTTTGTCCGCCAGCTTCAGGAAGGCATCGTACAAATTGTCTAAATTATATTCACTTTCTTTATACCCCATCTCATCCATGCGGTGTTTTACTGCCGCACGTCCCGAACGAGAGGTCAGATTCAGCTGGATTTGGTTCAAACCAATAGATTCTGGTGTCATGATTTCGTAGTTTTCGCGGTTTTTCAGCACACCATCCTGATGAATACCGGAGGAGTGTGCGAATGCGCCGCTGCCAACAATGGCTTTGTTTGCCGGGATCGGCATATTACAAATCTGGCTAACTAATTGGCTGGTGCGCCATATTTCCTGGTGATTAATGGCGGTATGAACGTTGAGAATATCCTTACGAACTTTGATCGCCATGATCACTTCTTCCAGGGAACAGTTACCGGCACGCTCGCCGATCCCGTTCATTGCACCTTCCACCTGGCGTGCACCGGCATGTACCGCCGCCAGTGAGTTTCCGACCGCCAGGCCCAAATCGTCGTGGGTATGTACGGAAATAATGGCTTTGTCGATGTTGGGTACGCGTTCATACAGCCCGCTGATGATTCCGGCGAACTCAAATGGCATGGTGTAGCCCACGGTGTCCGGGATGTTGATGGTGGTGGCACCGGCATTAATCGCCGCTTCGACCACTCGCGCCAGATCGGCAATTGGGGTGCGTCCGGCATCTTCGCAAGAAAATTCAACATCATCGGTGTAATTACGGGCGCGTTTCACCATATAGATAGCGCGTTCGATCACCTCGTCCAGCGTGCTACGCAGCTTGGTGGCAATGTGCATTGGCGAAGTGGCAATAAAGGTATGAATCCGGAAGGCTTCGGCGACTTTCAGAGATTCGGCCGCCACGTCGATATCCTTTTCCACGCAGCGAGCTAACGCGCATACGCGGCTGTTTTTAACCTGGCGAGCGATGGTTTGCACTGATTCAAAATCACCCGGCGAAGAGACGGGGAACCCGACTTCCATCACGTCAACACCCATACGCTCAAGGGCCAGCGCAATTTGCAGTTTTTCTTTCACACTCAAGCTTGCCTGTAACGCCTGTTCACCGTCGCGCAATGTGGTATCGAAAATAATGACTTGCTGGCTCATGGTTTGGGTCCTTGTCTCTTTTTGAGCGCCTCGCTTCGGGCATAAAAAAACCCGCGCAATGGCGCGGGTTTTTTGTTTGACTGCGTGCTGGCTTAATGCTGGATGCCGCTCACTCGTCTACCGCGCAAAGAAGATGCGTTTAGTAGTAGTAGACCGATAAAGCGAACGATGTGAGTCATTAAATCAGCTCCAGATGAATGCGATATGCTTTTAGAGTTACTGGATACAAAAACGGATGTCAACCCTGACGTAATAAAAACGTCCCGCCAGCATGAGTTCTGCATCCGTCAAATTAGCTAATTGTGCTGCGGTGGTTAAAACAAGCGATATTAATTTCTGCTTAACCACCGCCGCTTTTCATCGGTTGACATATTTCAGAATAAATTTTTGCATCTAATCGACGAGGGAAAGGGGGATAAAATGCACGCGTTACGAAACCTATCCTGATGATTTGTATTGAATTATATGTTTTGCGAATTTTTTGATATTGATTTGGTGAATATTATTGATCAATTAATGTTAAGGATTAATGCATTAAACATATAAATTAATTATTAAAAAAGCACATTTAATCCATTTTGTGGATGATTGAGTATTCGCGGTAGTTATGATTAGATTGTTTTCGCAACAAAAACATTATGGATTATTATGCTGTGGTAAATGACGCTTTCCACGGCAATGGATTCTGTTTTTATAAGAACCCGTATCTTTATGTTTTCCTAATTTTACTCATTTTCCTTTTTCTTATTTTATATGCATGATAAATCATATTCTCGAGGATTATTTCTCTGCATTCCAATAAGGGAAAGGGAGTTAAGTGTGACAGTGGAGTTAAGTATGCCAGAGGTACAAACAGATCATCCAGAGACGGCGGAGTTAAGCAAGCCACAGCTACGCATGGTCGATCTCAACTTATTAACCGTTTTCGATGCCGTGATGCAGGAGCAAAACATTACCCGTGCCGCTCATGTTCTGGGAATGTCGCAACCTGCGGTCAGTAACGCTGTTGCACGCCTGAAGGTGATGTTTAATGACGAGCTTTTTGTTCGTTATGGCCGTGGTATTCAACCGACTGCTCGCGCATTTCAACTTTTTGGTTCAGTTCGTCAGGCATTGCAATTAGTACAAAATGAATTACCAGGTTCAGGCTTTGAGCCTGCCAGTAGTGAACGTGTATTTCATCTTTGTGTCTGCAGCCCGTTAGACAGCATTCTGACCTCGCAGATTTATAATCACATTGAGCAGATTGCGCCAAATATACATGTTATGTTCAAGTCTTCATTAAATCAGAACACTGAATATCAGCTGCGTTATCAGGAAACGGAGTTTGTGATTAGTTATGAAGACTTCCATCGTCCTGAATTTACCAGTGTGCCATTATTTAAAGATGAAATGGTGCTGGTAGCCAGCAAAAATCATCCAACAATTAAAGGCCCGTTACTGAAACATGATGTTTATAACGAACAACATGCGGCGGTTTCGCTCGATCGTTTCGCGTCATTTAGTCAACCGTGGTATGACACGGTAGATAAGCAAGCCAGTATCGCGTATCAGGGCATGGCAATGATGAGCGTACTTAGCGTGGTGTCGCAAACGCATCTGGTCGCTATTGCGCCGCGTTGGCTGGCGGAAGAGTTCGCTGAATCCTTAGAATTACAGGTATTACCGCTGCCGTTAAAACAAAACAGCAGAACCTGTTATCTCTCCTGGCATGAAGCTGCCGGGCGCGATAAAGGCCATCAGTGGATGGAAGAGCAATTAGTCTCAATTTGCAAACGCTAACTGAATGCAGAATAGGTCAGACATCAATGTCTGGTTTATTCTGCATTTTTTATTGAATGTAGAATTTTATTCTGAATGTGTGTGCTCTCTATTTTAGGATTAATTAAAAAAATAGAGAAATTGCTGTAAGTTGTGGGATTCAGCCGATTTATTATCAATTTAATCCTCTGTAATGGAGGATTTTATCGTTTCTTTTCACCTTTCCTCCTGTTTATTCTTATTACCCCGTGTTTATGTCTCTGGCTGCCAATTGCTTAAGCAAGATCGGACGGTTAATGTGTTTTACACATTTTTTTCCGTCAAACAGTGAGGCAGGCCATGGAGATGTTGTCTGGAGCCGAGATGGTCGTCCGATCGCTTATCGATCAGGGCGTTAAACAAGTATTCGGTTATCCCGGAGGCGCGGTCCTTGATATTTACGATGCATTGCATACCGTGGGTGGTATCGATCATGTTTTAGTTCGTCATGAGCAGGCGGCGGTGCATATGGCCGATGGTCTGGCGCGCGCGACCGGGGAAGTCGGCGTCGTGCTGGTAACGTCGGGTCCAGGGGCGACCAATGCGATTACTGGCATTGCCACCGCTTATATGGATTCCATTCCATTAGTTGTCCTTTCCGGGCAGGTAGCGACCTCGTTGATAGGCTACGATGCCTTTCAGGAGTGCGACATGGTGGGGATTTCTCGCCCGGTGGTTAAACACAGTTTTCTGGTTAAGCAAACGGAAGACATTCCGCAGGTGCTGAAAAAGGCTTTCTGGCTGGCGGCAAGTGGTCGTCCTGGGCCCGTGGTCGTTGATTTACCCAAAGATATTCTTAATCCGGCGAACAAATTACCCTACATCTGGCCGGAGTCGGTCAGTATGCGATCTTACAATCCCACGACCTCCGGGCATAAAGGGCAAATTAAGCGCGCTCTGCAAACGCTGGTGGCGGCAAAAAAACCGGTTGTCTATGTAGGCGGTGGGGCAATCACGGCGGGCTGTCATCAGCAGCTAAAAGAAACGGTGGAGGCGTTGAATCTGCCCGTTGTTTCCTCATTAATGGGGCTGGGGGCGTTTCCGGCAACGCATCGTCAGGCACTGGGCATGCTGGGAATGCACGGCACCTACGAAGCTAATATGACGATGCATAACGCGGATGTGATTTTTGCCGTCGGGGTACGTTTTGATGACCGAACGACGAACAATCTGGCGAAGTACTGCCCAAATGCCACGGTTCTGCATATCGATATTGATCCTACTTCCATTTCTAAAACCGTGACTGCTGATATCCCGATTGTGGGGGATGCTCGCCAGGTCCTCGAACAAATGCTTGAACTCCTGTCGCAAGAATCCGTCCATCAACCGCTGGATGAGATCCGCGACTGGTGGCAGCAGATTGAACAGTGGCGCGCTCGTCAGTGCCTGAAATATGACTCTTACAGTGAAAAGATTAAACCGCAGGCGGTGATCGAGACTCTTTGGCGGTTGACGAAGGGAGACGCTTACGTGACGTCCGATGTCGGGCAGCACCAGATGTTTGCTGCGCTTTATTATCCATTCGACAAACCGCGTCGCTGGATCAACTCTGGGGGCCTCGGCACGATGGGGTTTGGTTTACCTGCGGCACTGGGCGTCAAAATGGCGTTGCCAGAAGAAACCGTGGTTTGCGTCACTGGCGACGGCAGTATTCAGATGAACATCCAGGAACTGTCTACAGCGTTGCAATACGAGTTGCCGGTACTGGTGGTGAATCTCAATAACCGCTATCTGGGGATGGTGAAACAGTGGCAGGACATGATCTATTCCGGCCGTCATTCACAATCTTATATGCAATCGCTACCCGATTTCGTTCGTCTGGCGGAAGCCTATGGTCACGTCGGGATCCAGATTTCTCATCCGCAAGAACTGGAAAGCAAACTTAGCGAGGCGCTGGAACAGGTGCGCAATAATCGCCTGGTGTTTGTTGATGTTACCGTCGATGGCAGTGAGCACGTCTACCCGATGCAGATTCGCGGGGGCGGAATGGATGAAATGTGGTTAAGCAAAACGGAGAGAACCTGATTATGCGCCGGATATTATCAGTCTTACTCGAAAATGAATCAGGCGCGTTATCCCGCGTGATTGGCCTTTTTTCCCAGCGTGGCTACAACATTGAAAGCCTGACCGTTGCGCCAACCGACGATCCGACATTATCGCGTATGACCATCCAGACCGTGGGCGATGAAAAAGTGCTTGAGCAGATCGAAAAGCAATTACACAAGCTGGTCGATGTATTACGCGTGAGCGAGTTAGGGCAGGGCGCGCATGTTGAGCGGGAAATCATGCTGGTGAAAATTCAGGCCAGCGGCTACGGGCGTGACGAAGTGAAACGTAATACGGAAATATTCCGTGGGCAAATTATTGATGTCACACCCTCGCTTTATACCGTTCAATTAGCAGGCACCAGCGATAAGCTTGATGCATTTTTAGCATCGATTCGCGATGTGGCGAAAATTGTGGAAGTTGCTCGCTCTGGTGTGGTAGGACTTTCGCGCGGCGATAAAATAATGCGTTGATAATGATCTCAATGCGCAATTTGCAGCCCAACATGTCACGTTGGGCTTTTTTTGCGAAATCAGTGGGAACCTGGAATAAAAGCAGTTGCCGCAGTTAATTTTCTGCGCTTAGATGTTAATGAATTTAACCCATACCAGTACAATGGCTATGGTTTTTACATTTTACGCAAGGGGCAATTGTGAAACTGGATGAAATCGCTCGGCTGGCGGGAGTGTCGCGGACCACTGCAAGCTATGTTATTAACGGCAAAGCGAAGCAATACCGTGTGAGCGACAAAACCGTTGAAAAAGTCATGGCTGTGGTGCGTGAGCACAATTACCACCCGAACGCCGTGGCAGCTGGGCTTCGTGCTGGACGCACACGTTCTATTGGTCTTGTGATCCCCGATCTGGAGAACACCAGCTATACCCGCATCGCTAACTATCTTGAACGCCAGGCGCGGCAAAGGGGTTATCAACTGCTGATTGCCTGCTCGGAAGATCAGCCCGACAACGAAATGCGCTGCATTGAGCACCTTTTACAGCGTCAGGTTGATGCCATTATTGTTTCGACGTCGTTGCCACCTGAGCATCCTTTTTATCAACGCTGGGCTAACGACCCGTTCCCGATTGTCGCGCTGGACCGCGCCCTCGATCGTGAACACTTCACCAGCGTGGTTGGTGCCGATCAGGATGATGCCGAAATGCTGGCGGAAGAGTTACGTAAGTTTCCCGCCGAGACGGTACTTTATCTTGGCGCGCTGCCGGAGCTTTCTGTCAGCTTCCTGCGTGAACAAGGTTTCCGTACTGCCTGGAAAGATGATCCGCGCGAAGTGCATTTCCTTTATGCCAACAGCTATGAGCGGGAGGCGGCTGCCCAGTTATTCGAAAAATGGCTGGAAACGCATCCGATGCCGCAGGCACTGTTCACAACGTCGTTTGCGTTGTTGCAAGGGGTGATGGATGTCACGCTACGTCGCGACGGCAAACTGCCTTCTGACCTGGCAATTGCCACCTTTGGCGATAACGAACTGCTCGACTTCTTACAGTGCCCGGTGCTGGCAGTGGCTCAACGTCACCGCGATGTCGCAGAGCGTGTGCTGGAGATTGTCCTGGCAAGCCTGGACGAACCGCGTAAGCCAAAACCTGGTTTAACGCGCATTAAACGTAATCTCTATCGCCGCGGCGTGCTCAGCCGTAGCTAAGCCGCGAACAAAAATACGCGCCAGGTGAATTTCTCTCTGGCGCGTTGAGTACGGGAATGGATATCAATATCCTTAAAGTAAATAAGACTATTCCTGGCTATTATTGATAAATGCTTTTAAACCTGCCCGTTAATTACCTCACCAGCTGAAATTCACAATAATTAAGTGATATCGATAGCGCGTTTTTGCATTATTTTGTTACATGCAGAGATGAATTGCCGATTTAACAAACACTTTTCTTTGCTTTTGCGCAAACCCGCTGGCATCAAGCGCCACACAGACGCAACAGGGACTGTTAACCGGGGAAGATATGTCCTAAAATGCCGCTCGCGTCGCAAACTGACACTTTATATTTGCTGTGGAAAATAGTGAGTCATTTTAAAACGGTGATGA
Source organism: Escherichia sp. WS1450 (assembly GCF_046487395.1). NCBI lineage: Bacteria > Pseudomonadati > Pseudomonadota > Gammaproteobacteria > Enterobacterales > Enterobacteriaceae > Escherichia > Escherichia sp. WS1450. The sequence continues at coordinate 132,589 of NZ_JBJQJO010000007.1, read as the reverse complement.
CGATGAGGGATTTTTTCTTACAGCTATTCATAACGTTAATTTGCTTCGCACGTTGGACGTAAAATAAACAACGCTGATATTAGCCGTAAACATCGGGTTTTTTACCTCGGTATGCCTTGTGACTGGCTTGACAAGCTTTTCCTCCGCTCCGTAAACTCCTTTCAGTGGGAAATTGTGGGGCAAAGTGGGAATAAGGGGTGAGGCTGGCATGTTCCGGGGAGCAACGTTAGTCAATCTCGACAGCAAAGGGCGCTTATCAGTGCCTACCCGTTATCGGGAACAGCTGCTTGAGAACGCTGCCGGTCAAATGGTTTGCACCATTGACATTCATCACCCGTGCCTGCTGCTTTACCCCCTGCCTGAATGGGAAATTATCGAGCAAAAATTATCGCGTCTGTCGAGCATGAACCCGGTTGAGCGCCGTGTGCAGCGCCTACTGTTAGGTCATGCCAGCGAATGTCAGATGGATGGCGCAGGTCGATTGTTAATCGCGCCAGTACTGCGGCAACATGCCGGGCTGACAAAAGAAGTGATGCTGGTTGGACAGTTCAACAAGTTTGAGCTGTGGGATGAAACAACCTGGCATCAACAGGTCAAGGAAGATATCGACGCAGAGCAGTTGGCTACTGGAGACTTATCGGAGCGACTGCAGGACTTGTCTCTATAAAATGATGGAAAACTATAAACATACTACGGTGCTGCTGGATGAAGCCGTTAATGGCCTCAATATCCGTCCTGATGGCATCTACATTGATGGGACTTTTGGTCGCGGTGGTCACTCACGTCTGATCCTCTCGCAGCTTGGCGAAGAGGGGCGTTTGCTGGCGATCGATCGCGACCCGCAGGCTATCGCCGTTGCGAAGACTATTGATGATCCGCGCTTCTCCATCATCCACGGACCTTTCTCCGCGCTGGGCGAATATGTTGCCGAGCGCGATCTTATCGGCAAGATCGACGGCATTCTCCTCGATCTTGGCGTCTCTTCACCGCAACTTGATGATGCTGAACGCGGCTTTTCCTTTATGCGCGATGGTCCGCTGGACATGCGTATGGACCCAACCCGTGGGCAGTCAGCCGCTGAATGGCTACAAACCGCAGAAGAAGCCGATATCGCCTGGGTATTGAAAACCTATGGTGAAGAGCGTTTTGCCAAACGCATTGCCCGCGCCATTGTCGAGCGAAACCGCGAACAGCCGATGACCCGCACCAAAGAACTGGCGGAAGTCGTGGCTGCCGCAACGCCGGTGAAAGATAAGTTTAAACATCCCGCGACCCGGACCTTCCAGGCGGTGCGCATTTGGGTAAACAGTGAACTGGAGGAGATAGAGCAGGCGCTAAAAAGCTCGCTCAACGTGCTGGCCCCGGGTGGGCGGCTTTCGATCATCAGCTTCCACTCGCTGGAAGACCGTATTGTGAAACGTTTTATGCGTGAAAACAGCCGCGGTCCGCAAGTTCCGGCAGGGTTACCGATGACTGAAGAGCAGCTCAAAAAACTGGGTGGCCGTCAGCTGCGAGCACTAGGCAAGTTAATGCCGGGCGAAGAAGAGGTGGCTGAGAACCCTCGTGCCCGTAGTTCAGTTCTGCGTATTGCAGAGAGGACGAACGCATGATCAGCAGAGTGACAGAAGCTCTAAGCAAAGTTAAAGGATCGATGGGAAGCCACGAGCGCCATGCATTGCCTGGTGTTATCGGTGACGATCTTTTGCGATTTGGGAAGCTGCCACTCTGCCTGTTCATTTGCATTATTTTGACGGCGGTGACCGTGGTAACCACGGCGCACCATACCCGTTTACTGACCGCTCAGCGCGAACAACTGGTGCTGGAGCGAGATGCTTTAGACATTGAATGGCGCAACCTGATCCTTGAAGAGAATGCGCTCGGCGACCATAGCCGGGTGGAAAGGATCGCCACGGAAAAGCTGCAAATGCAGCATGTTGATCCGTCACAAGAAAATATCGTAGTGCAAAAATAAGGATAAACGCGACGCATGAAAGCAGCGGCGAAAACGCAGAAATCAAAACGTCAGGAAGAACATGCCAACTTTATCAGTTGGCGTTTTGCGTTGTTATGCGGCTGTATTCTCCTGGCGCTGGCTTTTCTGCTCGGACGCGTAGCGTGGTTACAAGTTATCTCCCCGGATATGCTGGTGAAAGAGGGCGACATGCGTTCTCTTCGCGTTCAGCAAGTTTCCACCTCCCGCGGCATGATTACTGACCGTTCTGGTCGCCCGTTAGCGGTGAGCGTGCCGGTAAAAGCGATTTGGGCTGACCCGAAAGAAGTGCATGACGCTGGCGGTATCAGCGTCGGTGACCGCTGGAAGGCGTTGGCTAACGCGCTCAATATTCCGCTGGATCAGCTTTCAGCCCGCATTAACGCCAACCCGAAAGGGCGCTTTATTTATCTGGCGCGTCAGGTAAACCCTGACATGGCGGACTACATCAAAAAACTGAAACTGCCGGGGATTCATCTGCGTGAAGAATCTCGCCGTTATTATCCATCCGGCGAAGTGACTGCTCACCTCATCGGCTTTACTAACGTCGATAGTCAGGGGATTGAGGGCGTCGAGAAGAGTTTCGATAAATGGCTTACCGGGCAGCCGGGTGAGCGCATTGTGCGTAAAGACCGCTATGGTCGCGTAATTGAAGATATTTCTTCTACTGACAGCCAGGCAGCGCACAACCTGGCGCTGAGTATTGATGAACGCTTGCAGGCGCTGGTTTATCGCGAACTGAACAACGCGGTGGCCTTTAACAAGGCTGAATCTGGTAGCGCCGTGCTGGTGGATGTCAACACCGGTGAAGTGCTGGCGATGGCTAACAGTCCGTCATACAACCCTAACAATCTGAGCGGCACGCCGAAAGAGGCGATGCGTAACCGTACCATCACCGACGTGTTTGAACCGGGCTCAACGGTTAAACCGATGGTGGTGATGACCGCGTTGCAACGTGGCGTGGTGCGGGAAAACTCGGTACTCAATACCATTCCTTATCGAATTAACGGCCACGAAATCAAAGACGTGGCACGCTACAGCGAATTAACCCTGACCGGGGTATTACAGAAGTCGAGTAACGTCGGTGTTTCCAAGCTGGCGTTAGCGATGCCGTCCTCAGCGTTAGTAGATACTTACTCACGTTTTGGACTGGGAAAAGCGACCAATTTGGGGTTGGTCGGAGAACGCAGTGGCTTATATCCTCAAAAACAACGGTGGTCTGACATAGAGAGGGCCACCTTCTCTTTCGGCTACGGGCTAATGGTAACACCGTTACAGTTAGCGCGAGTCTACGCAACTATCGGCAGCTACGGCATTTATCGCCCACTGTCGATTACCAAAGTTGACCCCCCGGTTCCCGGTGAACGAGTCTTCCCGGAATCCATTGTTCGCACCGTGGTGCATATGATGGAAAGCGTGGCGCTACCGGGTGGTGGCGGCGTGAAGGCGGCGATTAAGGGCTATCGTATCGCCATTAAAACCGGTACCGCGAAAAAGGTCGGGCCGGACGGTCGCTACATCAATAAATATATTGCTTATACCGCAGGCGTTGCGCCTGCGAGTCAGCCGCGCTTCGCGCTGGTTGTTGTTATCAACGATCCGCAGGCGGGTAAATACTACGGCGGCGCCGTTTCCGCGCCGGTCTTTGGTGCCATCATGGGCGGCGTATTGCGTACCATGAACATCGAGCCGGATGCGCTGACAACGGGCGATAAAAATGAATTTGTGATTAATCAAGGCGAGGGGACAGGTGGCAGATCGTAATTTGCGCGACCTTCTTGCTCCGTGGGTGCCAGACGCACCTTCGCGAGCACTGCGAGAGATGACACTCGACAGCCGTGTGGCTGCGGCGGGCGATCTCTTTGTAGCTGTAGTAGGTCATCAGGCGGACGGGCGTCGATATATCCCGCAGGCGATAGCGCAAGGTGTGGCTGCCATTATTGCAGAGGCGAAAGATGAGGCGACCGACGGTGAAATCCGTGAAATGCACGGCGTACCGGTCATCTATCTGAGCCAGCTCAACGAGCGTTTATCTGCACTGGCGGGCCGCTTTTACCATGAACCCTCTGACAATTTACGTCTCGTGGGCGTAACGGGCACCAACGGCAAAACCACGACGACCCAGCTGCTGGCGCAGTGGAGCCAACTGCTTGGCGAAACCAGCGCGGTAATGGGCACCGTTGGTAACGGCCTGCTGGGGAAAGTGATCCCGACAGAAAATACAACCGGTTCGGCAGTCGATGTTCAGCATGAGCTGGCGGGGCTGGTGGATCAGGGCGCGACTTTTTGCGCAATGGAAGTTTCCTCCCACGGGCTGGTACAGCACCGTGTGGCGGCATTGAAATTTGCGGCGTCGGTCTTTACCAACTTAAGCCGCGATCACCTTGATTATCATGGTGATATGGAACACTACGAAGCCGCGAAATGGCTGCTTTATTCTGCACATCATTGCGGTCAGGCGATTGTTAACGCCGACGATGAAGTGGGTCGCCGCTGGCTGGCAAAACTGCCGGACGCGGTTGCGGTATCAATGGAAGATCATATCAATCCGAACTGTCACGGACGCTGGTTGAAAGCGACTGAAGTGAACTATCACGACAGCGGTGCGACTATTCGCTTTAGCTCAAGCTGGGGCGATGGCGAAATTGAAAGCCATCTGATGGGCGCTTTTAACGTCAGCAACTTGCTGCTGGCGCTGGCGACGCTGCTGGCGCTGGGCTATCCGTTGGCTGACCTGCTGAAAACTGCCGCGCGTCTGCAACCGGTTTGCGGACGTATGGAAGTGTTCACTGCACCAGGCAAACCGACGGTGGTGGTGGATTACGCGCATACGCCAGATGCACTGGAAAAAGCCTTACAGGCGGCGCGCCTGCACTGTGCAGGCAAGCTGTGGTGCGTCTTTGGCTGTGGTGGCGATCGTGATAAAGGCAAACGTCCACTGATGGGCGCAATTGCTGAAGAGTTTGCTGACGTGGCGGTGGTGACGGACGATAACCCGCGTACCGAAGAACCGCGTGCCATCATCAACGATATTCTGGCGGGAATGTTAGATGCCGGACATGCCAAAGTGATGGAAGGCCGTGCTGAAGCGGTGACTTGCGCCGTTATGCAGGCTAAAGAGAATGATGTGGTACTGGTCGCGGGCAAAGGTCATGAGGATTACCAGATTGTTGGCAATCAGCGTCTGGACTACTCCGATCGCGTCACGGTGGCGCGTCTGCTGGGGGTGATTGCATGATTAGCGTAACCCTTAGCCAACTTACCGATATTCTCAACGGTGAACTGCAAGGTGCAGATATTACCCTTGATGCTGTAACCACTGACACGCGAAAACTGACGCCGGGCTGCCTGTTTGTTGCCCTGAAAGGCGAACGTTTCGATGCTCATGATTTTGCCGACCAGGCGAAAGCTGGCGGCGCGGGCGCACTACTGGTCAGCCGTCCGCTGGATATCGATCTGCCGCAGTTAATCGTCAAGGATACGCGTCTGGCGTTTGGTGAACTGGCTGCATGGGTTCGCCAGCAAGTTCCGGCGCGCGTGGTTGCTCTGACGGGGTCCTCCGGCAAAACCTCCGTTAAAGAGATGACGGCGGCGATTTTAAGCCAGTGCGGCAACACGCTTTATACGGCAGGCAATCTCAACAACGACATCGGCGTGCCGATGACGCTGCTGCGCTTAACGCCGGAATACGATTACGCAGTTATTGAACTTGGAGCGAACCATCAGGGCGAAATTGCCTGGACTGTGAGTCTGACTCGCCCGGAAGCGGCGCTGGTCAACAACCTGGCTGCAGCGCATCTGGAAGGTTTCGGTTCTTTGGCTGGCGTGGCAAAAGCGAAAGGCGAAATCTTTAGCGGCCTGCCGGAAAACGGTATCGCCATTATGAATGCCGACAACAACGACTGGCTGAACTGGCAGAGCGTAATTGGCTCACGCAAAGTGTGGCGTTTCTCACCCAATGCCGCCAACAGCGATTTCACCGCCACCAATATCCATGTGACCTCGCACGGTACGGAATTTACCCTGCAAACCCCAACCGGTAGCGTGGATGTTCTGCTGCCGTTGCCGGGGCGTCACAATATTGCGAATGCACTGGCAGCCGCTGCGCTCTCCATGTCCGTGGGCGCAACGCTTGATGCTATCAAAGCGGGGCTGGCAAATCTGAAAGCTGTTCCAGGCCGTCTGTTCCCCATCCAACTGGCAGAAAACCAGTTGCTGCTCGACGACTCCTACAACGCCAATGTCGGTTCAATGACCGCAGCAGTCCAGGTACTGGCTGAAATGCCGGGCTACCGCGTGCTGGTGGTGGGCGATATGGCGGAACTGGGCGCTGAAAGCGAAGCCTGCCATGTACAGGTGGGCGAAGCGGCAAAAGCTGCTGGTATTGACCGCGTGTTAAGCGTGGGTAAACAAAGCCATGCTATCAGCACCGCCAGCGGCGTTGGCGAACATTTTGCTGATAAAACTGCGTTAATTACGCGTCTTAAATCACTGATTGCTGAGCAACAGGTAATTACGATTTTAGTTAAGGGTTCACGTAGTGCTGCCATGGAAGAGGTAGTACGCGCTTTACAGGAGAATGGGACATGTTAGTTTGGCTGGCCGAACATTTGGTCAAATATTATTCCGGCTTTAACGTCTTTTCCTATCTGACGTTTCGCGCCATCGTCAGCCTGCTGACCGCGCTGTTCATCTCATTGTGGATGGGCCCGCGTATGATTGCTCATTTGCAAAAACTTTCCTTTGGTCAGGTAGTGCGTAACGACGGTCCTGAATCACACTTCAGCAAGCGCGGTACGCCGACCATGGGCGGGATTATGATCCTGACAGCGATTGTGATCTCCGTGCTGCTGTGGGCTTATCCATCCAATCCGTACGTCTGGTGCGTACTGGTGGTGCTGGTAGGTTACGGCATCATTGGCTTTGTTGATGACTATCGCAAAGTGGTGCGTAAAGACACCAAAGGGTTGATCGCTCGTTGGAAGTATTTCTGGATGTCGGTGATCGCGCTGGGTGTTGCCTTCGCGCTGTACCTTGCCGGCAAAGACACGCCCGCAACGCAGCTGGTGGTTCCGTTCTTTAAAGATGTGATGCCGCAACTGGGGCTGTTCTACATTCTGCTGGCTTACTTCGTCATTGTGGGTACAGGCAACGCGGTAAACCTGACTGATGGTCTCGACGGTCTGGCAATTATGCCGACCGTATTTGTCGCCGGTGGTTTTGCGCTGGTGGCGTGGGCGACCGGCAACATGAACTTTGCCAGCTATTTACACATACCGTATCTACGACACGCCGGGGAACTGGTCATTGTCTGTACCGCGATAGTCGGGGCAGGGCTGGGCTTCCTGTGGTTTAACACCTATCCGGCGCAGGTCTTTATGGGCGATGTCGGTTCGCTGGCGTTAGGTGGTGCGTTAGGTATTATCGCCGTACTGCTGCGTCAGGAATTCCTGCTGGTGATTATGGGGGGCGTGTTCGTGGTAGAAACGCTTTCCGTCATCCTGCAGGTCGGCTCCTTTAAACTGCGCGGACAACGTATTTTCCGCATGGCACCGATTCATCACCACTATGAACTGAAAGGCTGGCCGGAACCGCGCGTCATTGTACGTTTCTGGATTATTTCGCTGATGCTGGTCCTGATTGGTCTGGCAACGCTGAAGGTACGTTAATCATGGCTGATTACCAGGGTAAAAATGTCGTCATTATCGGCCTGGGCCTCACCGGGCTTTCTTGCGTGGACTTTTTCCTCGCTCGCGGTGTGACGCCGCGCGTTATGGATACGCGTATGACACCGCCTGGCCTGGATAAATTACCCGAAGCTGTAGAACGCCACACGGGCGGTCTGAATGATGAATGGCTGATGGCGGCCGATCTGATTGTCGCCAGTCCCGGTATTGCACTGGCGCATCCATCCTTAAGCGCTGCCGCTGATGCCGGAATCGAAATCGTTGGCGATATCGAGCTGTTCTGTCGTGAAGCACAAGCACCGATTGTGGCGATCACCGGTTCTAACGGCAAAAGCACGGTCACCACGCTAGTGGGAGAAATGGCGAAAGCGGCGGGGGTTAACGTTGGTGTGGGTGGCAATATTGGCCTGCCTGCGTTGATGCTGCTGGATGATGAGTGCGAACTGTACGTGCTGGAGCTGTCGAGCTTCCAGCTTGAAACCACCTCCAGTTTACAGGCGGTAGCAGCGACCATTCTGAACGTGACTGAAGATCATATGGATCGCTATCCGTTTGGTTTACAACAGTATCGTGCAGCAAAACTGCGCATTTACGAAAACGCGAAAGTTTGCGTGGTTAATGCTGATGATGCCTTAACAATGCCGATTCGCGGTGCGGATGAACGCTGCGTCAGCTTTGGCGTCAACATGGGTGACTATCACCTGAATCATCAGCAGGGTGAAACCTGGCTGCGGGTGAAGGGCGAGAAAGTGCTGAACGTGAAAGAAATGAAACTTTCCGGGCAGCATAACTACACCAATGCACTGGCAGCTCTGGCACTGGCAGATGCCGCTGGTTTGCCGCGCGCCAGCAGCCTGAAAGCGTTAACCACATTCACTGGTCTGCCGCATCGCTTTGAAGTTGTGCTGGAGCATAACGGTGTGCGCTGGATTAACGATTCAAAAGCGACCAACGTCGGCAGTACGGAAGCGGCACTGAATGGCCTGCACGTAGACGGCACGCTGCATTTGTTGCTGGGCGGCGATGGTAAATCGGCAGATTTTAGCCCACTGGCGCGTTACCTGAATGGCGATAACGTACGTCTGTATTGTTTCGGTCGAGACGGCGCGCAGCTGGCGGCGCTACGCCCGGAAGTGGCAGAACAAACCGAAACCATGGAACAGGCGATGCGCTTGCTGGCTCCGCGTGTTCAGCCGGGCGATATGGTTCTGCTCTCCCCGGCCTGTGCCAGCCTTGATCAGTTCAAGAACTTTGAACAACGAGGCAATGAGTTTGCCCGTCTGGCGAAGGAGTTAGGTTGATGCGTTTATCTCTCCCTCGCCTGAAAATGCCGCGCCTGCCAGGATTCAGTATTCTGGTCTGGATCTCCACGGCGCTAAAGGGCTGGGTGATGGGCTCGCGGGAAAAAGATACCGACAGCCTGATCATGTACGATCGCACCTTACTGTGGCTGACCTTCGGCCTCGCGGCGATTGGCTTTATCATGGTGACCTCGGCGTCAATGCCCATCGGGCAACGCTTAACCAACGATCCGTTCTTCTTCGCGAAGCGTGATGGCGTCTATCTGATCCTGGCATTCATTCTGGCGATCATTACGCTGCGTCTGCCGATGGAGTTCTGGCAACGTTACAGCGCTACGATGCTACTCGGATCAATCATCCTGTTGATGATCGTTCTGGTAGTGGGTAGCTCTGTTAAAGGGGCATCGCGTTGGATCGATCTCGGCTTGCTGCGTATCCAGCCTGCGGAGCTGACAAAACTGTCGTTGTTTTGCTATATCGCCAACTATCTGGTGCGTAAAGGCGACGAAGTACGTAATAACCTGCGCGGCTTCCTGAAACCGATGGGCGTGATTCTGGTGTTGGCAGTGTTACTGCTGGCACAGCCAGACCTTGGTACGGTGGTGGTGTTGTTTGTGACTACGCTGGCGATGTTATTCCTGGCGGGAGCGAAATTGTGGCAGTTCATTGCCATTATCGGTATGGGCATTTCAGCGGTTGTGTTGCTGATCCTCGCCGAACCGTACCGTATCCGCCGTGTTACCGCATTCTGGAACCCGTGGGAAGATCCCTTTGGCAGCGGCTATCAGTTAACGCAATCGCTGATGGCGTTTGGTCGCGGCGAACTGTGGGGGCAAGGCTTAGGTAACTCGGTACAAAAACTGGAGTATCTGCCGGAAGCGCACACTGACTTTATTTTCGCCATTATCGGCGAAGAACTGGGGTATGTCGGTGTGGTGCTGGCACTTTTAATGGTATTCTTCGTCGCTTTTCGTGCGATGTCGATTGGCCGTAAAGCATTAGAAATTGACCATCGTTTTTCCGGTTTTCTCGCCTGTTCCATTGGCATCTGGTTTAGCTTCCAGGCGCTGGTGAACGTAGGCGCGGCCGCGGGGATGTTACCGACCAAAGGTCTGACATTGCCGTTGATCAGTTACGGTGGTTCGAGCTTACTGATTATGTCGACAGCCATCATGATGCTGTTGCGTATTGATTATGAAACGCGTCTGGAGAAAGCGCAGGCGTTTGTACGAGGTTCACGATGAGTGGTCAAGGAAAGCGATTAATGGTGATGGCAGGCGGAACCGGTGGACATGTATTCCCGGGACTGGCGGTTGCGCACCATCTAATGGCTCAGGGTTGGCAAGTTCGCTGGCTGGGGACTGCCGACCGTATGGAAGCGGACTTAGTGCCAAAACATGGCATCGAAATTGATTTCATTCGTATTTCTGGTCTGCGTGGAAAAGGTATAAAAGCACTGATAGCTGCGCCACTGCGAATCTTCAACGCCTGGCGTCAGGCGCGGGCGATTATGAAAGCGTACAAACCTGACGTGGTGCTCGGAATGGGCGGCTACGTATCAGGCCCAGGTGGTCTGGCCGCGTGGTCGTTAGGCATTCCGGTTGTACTTCATGAACAAAACGGTATTGCGGGCTTAACCAATAAATGGCTGGCGAAGATTGCCACCAAAGTGATGCAGGCGTTTCCAGGCGCTTTCCCTAATGCGGAAGTGGTGGGTAACCCGGTGCGTACCGATGTGCTGGCGCTGCCGTTGCCGCAGCAACGTTTGGCTGGACGTGAAGGTCCGGTTCGTGTGTTGGTAGTGGGTGGTTCCCAGGGCGCACGTATTCTTAACCAGACAATGCCGCAGGTTGCTGCGAAACTGGGTGATTCAGTCACTATCTGGCATCAGAGCGGCAAAGGTTCGCAACAATCCGTTGAACAGGCGTATGCCGAAGCGGGGCAACCGCAGCATAAAGTGACGGAATTTATTGATGATATGGCGGCGGCGTATGCGTGGGCGGATGTCGTCGTTTGCCGCTCCGGTGCGTTAACGGTGAGTGAAATCGCCGCGGCAGGACTACCGGCGTTGTTTGTGCCGTTTCAACATAAAGACCGCCAGCAATACTGGAATGCGCTACCGCTGGAAAAAGCGGGCGCAGCCAAAATTATCGAGCAGCCACAGCTTAGCGTGGATGCTGTCGCCAACACCCTGGCCGGGTGGTCGCGAGAAACCTTATTAACCATGGCAGAACGCGCCCGCGCCGCATCCATTCCGGATGCCACCGAGCGAGTGGCAAATGAAGTGAGCCGGGCTGCCCGGGCGTAATTGTAGCGATGCCTTTTGCATCGTATGAATTTAAGAAGTTAATGGCGTAAAGAATGAATACACAACAATTGGCAAAACTGCGTTCCATCGTGCCCGAAATGCGTCGCGTTCGGCACATACATTTTGTCGGCATCGGTGGTGCCGGTATGGGCGGTATTGCCGAAGTTCTGGCCAATGAAGGTTATCAGATCAGTGGTTCCGATTTAGCGCCAAATCCGGTCACGCAACAGTTAATGAATCTTGGGGCGACGATTTATTTCAACCATCGCCCGGAAAACGTACGTGATGCCAGCGTGGTCGTTGTTTCCAGCGCGATTTCTGCCGATAACCCGGAAATTGTCGCAGCTCATGAAGCGCGTATTCCGGTGATCCGTCGTGCCGAAATGCTGGCTGAGTTAATGCGTTTTCGTCATGGCATCGCCATTGCCGGAACGCACGGCAAAACGACAACCACTGCGATGGTTTCCAGCATCTACGCAGAAGCGGGGCTCGACCCAACCTTCGTTAACGGCGGGCTGGTAAAAGCGGCGGGCGTTCATGCGCGTTTGGGGCATGGTCGGTACCTGATTGCCGAAGCAGATGAGAGTGATGCATCGTTCCTGCATCTGCAACCGATGGTGGCGATTGTCACCAATATCGAAGCCGACCATATGGATACTTATCAGGGCGACTTTGAGAATTTAAAACAGACCTTTATTAATTTTCTGCACAACCTGCCGTTTTACGGTCGTGCGGTGATGTGTGTTGATGATCCGGTGATCCGCGAATTGTTACCGCGTGTGGGACGTCAGACCACGACTTACGGCTTCAGCGAAGATGCCGACGTGCGTGTAGAAGATTATCAGCAGATTGGCCCGCAGGGGCACTTTACGCTGCTGCGCCAGGACAAAGAGCCGATGCGCGTCACCCTAAATGCGCCTGGTCGTCATAACGCGCTGAACGCCGCAGCTGCGGTTGCGGTTGCTACGGAAGAGGGCATTGACGACGAGGCTATTTTACGTGCGCTGGAGAGCTTCCAGGGGACTGGTCGCCGTTTTGATTTCCTCGGTGAATTCCCGCTGGAGCCAGTGAATGGTAAAAGCGGTACGGCGATGCTGGTCGATGACTACGGCCACCACCCGACGGAAGTGGACGCCACTATTAAAGCGGCGCGTGCAGGCTGGCCGGATAAAAACCTGGTAATGCTGTTTCAGCCGCACCGTTTTACCCGTACACGCGACCTGTATGATGATTTCGCCAATGTGCTGACGCAGGTTGATACCCTGTTGATGCTGGAAGTGTATCCGGCTGGCGAAGCGCCAATTCCGGGAGCGGACAGCCGTTCGCTGTGTCGCACAATTCGTGGCCGTGGGAAAATTGATCCCATTCTGGTGCCTGACCCGGCGCAGGTAGCCGAGATGCTGGCACCGGTATTAACCGGTAACGACCTGATTCTCGTTCAGGGGGCTGGTAATATTGGAAAAATTGCCCGTTCTTTAGCTGAAATCAAACTGAAGCCGCAAACTCCGGAGGAAGCACAACATGACTGATAAAATCGCGGTCCTGTTGGGTGGGACCTCCGCTGAGCGGGAAGTTTCTCTGAATTCTGGCGCAGCGGTGTTAGCCGGGCTGCGTGAAGGCGGTATTGACGCGTATCCTGTCGACCCGAAAGAAGTCGACGTGACGCAACTGAAGTCGATGGGCTTTCAGAAAGTGTTTATCGCGCTACACGGTCGCGGCGGTGAAGATGGCACGCTGCAGGGCATGCTCGAGCTGATGGGCTTGCCTTATACCGGCAGCGGAGTGATGGCATCTGCGCTTTCAATGGATAAACTACGCAGCAAACTTCTGTGGCAAGGTGCCGGTTTACCGGTCGCTCCGTGGGTAGCGTTAACCCGCGCAGAGTTTGAAAAAGGCCTGAGTGATAAGCAGTTAGCAGAAATTTCTGCTCTGGGTTTGCCGGTTATCGTTAAGCCGAGCCGCGAAGGTTCCAGTGTGGGAATGTCAAAAGTAGTAGCAGAAAATGCTCTACAAGATGCATTAAGATTGGCATTTCAGCACGATGACGAAGTATTGATTGAAAAATGGCTAAGTGGGCCGGAGTTCACGGTTGCGATACTCGGTGAAGAAATTTTACCGTCAATACGTATTCAACCGTCCGGAACCTTCTATGATTATGAGGCGAAGTATCTCTCTGATGAGACACAGTATTTCTGCCCCGCAGGTCTGGAAGCGTCACAAGAGGCCAATTTGCAGGCATTAGTGCTGAAAGCATGGACGACGTTAGGTTGCAAAGGATGGGGACGTATTGACGTTATGCTGGACAGCGATGGACAGTTTTATCTGCTGGAAGCCAATACCTCACCGGGTATGACCAGCCACAGTCTGGTGCCGATGGCGGCACGTCAGGCAGGTATGAGCTTCTCGCAGTTGGTAGTACGAATTCTGGAACTGGCGGACTAATATGTCGCAGGCTGCTCTGAACACGCGAAACAGCGAAGAAGAGGTTTCTTCTCGCCGCAATAATGGAACGCGTCTGGCGGGGATCCTTTTCCTGCTGACCGTTTTAACGACAGTGTTGGTGAGCGGCTGGGTCGTGTTGGGCTGGATGGAAGATGCGCAACGCCTGCCGCTCTCAAAGCTGGTGTTGACCGGTGAACGCCATTACACGCGTAATGACGATATCCGGCAGTCGATCCTGGCATTGGGTGAGCCAGGTACCTTTATGACCCAGGATGTCAACATCATCCAGACGCAAATAGAACAACGCCTGCCGTGGATTAAGCAGGTGAGCGTCAGAAAGCAGTGGCCTGATGAATTGAAGATTCATCTGGTTGAATATGTGCCGATTGCGCGGTGGAATGATCAACATATGGTAGACGCGGAAGGAAACACTTTCAGCGTGCCGCCAGATCGCACCAGCAAGCAGGTGCTTCCAATGCTGTATGGCCCGGAAGGCAGCGCCAATGAAGTGTTGCAGGGCTATCGCGAAATGGGGCAGATGCTGGCAAAGGACAGATTTACTCTGAAGGAAGCGGCGATGACCGCGCGGCGTTCCTGGCAGTTGACGCTGAATAACGATATTAAGCTCAATCTTGGCCGGGGCGATACGATGAAACGTTTGGCTCGCTTTGTAGAACTTTATCCGGTTTTACAGCAGCAGGCGCAAACCGATGGCAAACGGATTAGCTACGTTGATTTGCGTTATGACTCTGGAGCGGCAGTAGGCTGGGCGCCCTTGCCGCCAGAGGAATCTACTCAGCAACAAAATCAGGCACAGGCAGAACAACAATGATCAAGGCGACGGACAGAAAACTGGTAGTAGGACTGGAGATTGGTACCGCGAAGGTTGCCGCTTTAGTAGGGGAAGTTCTGCCCGACGGTATGGTCAATATCATTGGCGTGGGCAGCTGCCCGTCACGTGGTATGGATAAAGGCGGGGTGAACGACCTCGAATCCGTGGTCAAGTGCGTACAACGCGCCATTGACCAGGCAGAATTGATGGCAGATTGTCAGATCTCTTCGGTATATCTGGCGCTTTCTGGTAAGCACATCAGCTGCCAGAATGAAATTGGTATGGTGCCTATTTCTGAAGAAGAAGTGACGCAAGAAGATGTGGAAAACGTCGTCCATACCGCGAAATCGGTGCGTGTGCGCGATGAGCATCGTGTGCTGCATGTGATCCCGCAAGAGTATGCGATTGACTATCAGGAAGGGATCAAGAATCCGGTAGGACTTTCGGGCGTGAGGATGCAGGCAAAAGTGCACCTGATCACATGTCACAACGATATGGCGAAAAACATCGTCAAAGCGGTTGAACGTTGTGGGCTGAAAGTTGACCAACTGATATTTGCCGGACTGGCATCAAGTTATTCGGTATTGACGGAAGATGAACGTGAACTGGGTGTCTGCGTCGTCGATATCGGTGGTGGTACAATGGATATCGCCGTTTATACCGGTGGGGCATTGCGCCACACTAAGGTAATTCCTTATGCTGGCAATGTCGTGACCAGTGACATCGCTTACGCCTTTGGCACGCCGCCAAGCGACGCCGAAGCGATTAAAGTTCGCCACGGTTGTGCGCTGGGTTCCATCGTTGGAAAAGATGAGAGCGTGGAAGTGCCGAGCGTAGGCGGTCGTCCGCCGCGGAGTCTGCAACGTCAGACCCTGGCAGAGGTGATCGAGCCGCGCTATACCGAGCTGCTCAACCTGGTCAACGAAGAGATATTGCAGTTGCAGGAAAAGCTTCGCCAACAAGGGGTTAAACATCACCTGGCGGCAGGCATTGTATTAACTGGTGGCGCAGCGCAGATCGAAGGTCTTGCAGCCTGTGCTCAGCGCGTGTTTCATACGCAAGTGCGTATCGGCGCGCCGCTGAACATTACCGGTTTAACGGATTATGCTCAGGAGCCGTATTATTCGACGGCGGTGGGATTGCTTCACTATGGAAAAGAGTCACATCTTAACGGTGAAGCTGAAGTAGAAAAACGTGTTACAGCATCAGTTGGCTCGTGGATCAAGCGACTCAATAGTTGGCTGCGAAAAGAGTTTTAATTTTTATGAGGCCGACGATGATTACGGCCTCAGGCGACAGGCACAAATCGGAGAGAAACTATGTTTGAACCAATGGAACTTACCAATGACGCGGTGATTAAAGTCATCGGCGTCGGCGGCGGCGGCGGTAATGCTGTTGAACACATGGTGCGCGAGCGCATTGAAGGTGTTGAATTCTTCGCGGTAAATACCGATGCACAAGCGCTGCGTAAAACAGCGGTTGGACAGACGATTCAAATCGGTAGCGGTATCACCAAAGGACTGGGCGCAGGCGCTAATCCAGAAGTTGGCCGCAATGCGGCTGATGAGGATCGCGATGCACTGCGTGCGGCGCTGGAAGGTGCAGACATGGTCTTTATTGCTGCGGGTATGGGGGGTGGTACCGGTACAGGTGCAGCACCAGTCGTCGCTGAAGTGGCAAAAGATTTGGGTATCCTGACCGTTGCTGTCGTCACTAAGCCTTTCAACTTTGAAGGCAAGAAGCGTATGGCATTCGCCGAGCAGGGGATCACTGAACTGTCCAAGCATGTGGACTCTCTGATCACTATCCCGAACGACAAACTGCTGAAAGTTCTGGGCCGCGGTATCTCCCTGCTGGATGCGTTTGGCGCAGCGAACGATGTACTGAAAGGCGCTGTGCAAGGTATCGCCGAACTGATTACTCGTCCGGGTTTGATGAACGTGGACTTTGCAGACGTACGCACCGTAATGTCTGAAATGGGCTACGCAATGATGGGTTCTGGCGTGGCGAGCGGTGAAGACCGTGCGGAAGAAGCTGCTGAAATGGCTATCTCTTCTCCGCTGCTGGAAGATATCGACCTGTCTGGCGCACGCGGCGTGCTGGTTAACATCACGGCGGGCTTCGACCTGCGTCTGGATGAGTTCGAAACGGTAGGTAACACCATCCGTGCATTTGCTTCCGACAACGCGACTGTGGTTATCGGTACTTCTCTTGACCCGGATATGAATGACGAGCTGCGCGTAACTGTTGTTGCGACAGGTATCGGCATGGACAAACGTCCTGAAATCACTCTGGTGACCAATAAGCAGGTTCAGCAGCCAGTGATGGATCGCTACCAGCAGCACGGGATGGCTCCGCTGACCCAGGAGCAGAAGCCGGTTGCTAAAGTCGTGAATGACAATGCACCGCAAACTGCGAAAGAGCCGGATTATCTGGATATCCCAGCATTCCTGCGTAAGCAAGCTGATTAAGAATTGACTGGAATTTGGGTTTCGAGGCTCTTTGTGCTAAACTGGCCCGCCGAATGTATAGTACACTTCGGTTGGATAGGTAATTTGGCGAGATAATACGATGATCAAACAAAGGACACTTAAACGTATCGTTCAGGCGACGGGTGTCGGTTTACATACCGGCAAGAAAGTCACCCTGACGTTACGCCCTGCGCCGGCCAACACCGGGGTCATCTATCGTCGCACCGACTTGAATCCACCGGTAGATTTCCCGGCCGATGCCAAATCTGTGCGTGATACCATGCTCTGTACGTGTCTGGTCAACGAGCATGATGTACGGATTTCAACCGTAGAGCACCTCAATGCTGCTCTCGCGGGCTTGGGCATCGATAACATTGTTATCGAAGTTAACGCGCCGGAAATCCCGATCATGGACGGCAGCGCCGCTCCGTTTGTATACCTGCTGCTTGACGCCGGTATCGACGAGTTGAACTGCGCCAAGAAATTTGTTCGCATCAAAGAGACTGTTCGTGTCGAAGATGGCGATAAGTGGGCTGAATTTAAGCCGTACAATGGTTTTTCGCTGGATTTCACCATCGATTTTAACCATCCGGCTATTGATTCCAGCAACCAGCGCTATGCGATGAACTTCTCCGCTGATGCGTTTATGCGCCAGATCAGCCGTGCGCGTACGTTCGGTTTCATGCGTGATATCGAATATCTGCAGTCCCGTGGTTTGTGCCTGGGCGGTAGCTTCGATTGTGCCATCGTTGTTGACGATTATCGCGTACTGAACGAAGACGGCCTGCGTTTTGAAGACGAATTTGTGCGTCACAAAATGCTCGATGCGATCGGTGACTTGTTCATGTGTGGTCACAATATTATTGGTGCATTTACCGCTTATAAATCCGGTCATGCACTGAATAACAAACTGCTGCAGGCTGTCCTTGCAAAACAGGAAGCCTGGGAATATGTGACCTTCCAGGACGACGCAGAACTGCCGTTGGCCTTCAAAGCGCCTTCAGCCGTACTGGCATAACGACATTTATACTGTCGTATAAAATTCGACTGGCAAATCTGGCACTCTCTCCGGCCAGGTGAACCAGTCGTTTTTTTTTGAATTTTATAAGAACGATAAAAAACGGTGCGAACGCTGTTTTCTTAAGCACTTTTACGCACAACTTATCTTCATTCGTGCTGTGGACTTCAGGCTTTAATGATAAGATTTGTGCGCTAAATACGTTTGAATACGATCGGGATGGCAATAACGTGAGTGGAATACTGACGCGCTGGCGACAGTTTGGTAAACGCTACTTCTGGCCGCATCTCTTATTAGGGATGGTCGCGGCGAGTTTAGGTTTGCCTGCGCTCAGCAACGCCGCCGAACCAAACGCGCCCGCAAAAGCGACAACCCGCAACCACGAGCCTTCAGCCAAAGTTAACTTTGGTCAATTGGCCTTGCTGGAAGCGAACACGCGCCGCCCGAATTCGAACTATTCCGTTGATTACTGGCATCAACATGCCATTCGCACGGTAATCCGTCATCTTTCCTTCGCAATGGCTCCGCAAACGCTGCCCGTTGCTGAAGAATCTTTGCCTCTTCAGGCGCAACATCTTGCATTACTGGATACGCTCAGCGCGCTGTTGACCCAGGAAGGCACGCCGTCTGAAAAGGGTTATCGCATTGATTATGCGCATTTTACCCCGCAAGCAAAATTCAGCACGCCCGTCTGGATAAGCCAGGCGCAAGGCATCCGTGCTGGCCCTCAACGCCTCAGCTAACAACAATAAACCTTTACTTCATTTTATTGACTCCGCAACGCGGGGCGTTTGAGATTTTATTATGCTAATCAAATTATTAACTAAAGTTTTCGGTAGTCGTAACGATCGCACCCTGCGCCGGATGCGCAAAGTGGTCAACATCATCAATGCCATGGAACCGGAGATGGAAAAACTCTCCGACGAAGAACTGAAAGGGAAAACCGCAGAGTTTCGTGCGCGTCTGGAAAAAGGCGAAGTGCTGGAAAATCTGATCCCGGAAGCGTTCGCCGTGGTGCGTGAGGCAAGTAAGCGCGTCTTTGGTATGCGTCACTTCGACGTTCAGTTACTCGGCGGTATGGTTCTTAACGAACGCTGCATCGCCGAAATGCGTACCGGTGAAGGTAAAACCCTGACCGCAACGCTGCCTGCTTACCTGAACGCATTAACCGGTAAGGGCGTACACGTTGTTACCGTCAACGACTACCTGGCGCAACGTGACGCCGAAAACAACCGTCCGCTGTTTGAATTCCTTGGCCTGACTGTCGGTATCAACCTGCCGGGCATGCCAGCACCGGCGAAGCGTGAAGCTTACGCAGCTGACATCACTTACGGTACGAACAACGAATACGGCTTTGACTACCTGCGCGATAACATGGCGTTCAGCCCTGAAGAACGTGTACAGCGTAAACTGCACTATGCGCTGGTGGACGAAGTGGACTCCATCCTGATCGATGAAGCTCGTACACCGCTGATCATTTCCGGCCCGGCAGAAGACAGCTCGGAAATGTATAAACGCGTGAATAAAATTATTCCGCACCTGATCCGTCAGGAAAAAGAAGACTCCGAAACCTTCCAGGGCGAAGGCCACTTCTCGGTGGACGAAAAATCTCGCCAGGTGAACCTGACCGAACGTGGTCTGGTGCTGATTGAAGAACTGCTGGTGAAAGAAGGCATCATGGATGAAGGGGAGTCTCTGTACTCTCCGGCCAACATCATGCTGATGCACCACGTAACGGCGGCGCTGCGCGCTCATGCGCTGTTTACCCGAGACGTCGACTACATCGTTAAAGATGGTGAAGTTATCATCGTTGACGAACACACCGGTCGTACCATGCAGGGACGTCGTTGGTCCGATGGCCTGCATCAGGCAGTGGAAGCGAAAGAAGGTGTACAGATCCAGAACGAAAACCAGACGCTGGCGTCGATCACCTTCCAGAACTACTTCCGTCTGTATGAAAAACTGGCGGGGATGACCGGTACTGCTGATACCGAAGCTTTCGAATTCAGCTCCATCTACAAGCTGGATACCGTCGTTGTTCCGACCAACCGTCCAATGATTCGTAAAGATCTGCCGGACCTGGTCTACATGACTGAAGCGGAAAAAATTCAGGCGATCATTGAAGATATCAAAGAACGTACTGCGAAAGGCCAGCCGGTGCTGGTGGGTACTATCTCCATCGAAAAATCGGAGCTGGTATCAAACGAACTGACCAAAGCCGGTATTAAGCACAACGTCCTGAACGCCAAATTCCACGCCAACGAAGCGGCGATTGTTGCTCAGGCAGGTTATCCGGCTGCGGTGACTATCGCGACCAACATGGCGGGTCGTGGTACAGATATTGTGCTCGGTGGTAGCTGGCAGGCAGAAGTTGCCGCGCTGGAAAATCCGACCGCAGAGCAAATTGAAAAAATTAAAGCCGACTGGCAGGTACGTCACGATGCGGTACTGGCAGCAGGTGGCCTGCATATCATCGGTACCGAGCGTCACGAATCCCGTCGTATCGATAACCAGTTGCGCGGTCGTTCTGGTCGTCAGGGGGATGCTGGTTCTTCCCGTTTCTACCTGTCGATGGAAGATGCGCTGATGCGTATTTTTGCTTCCGACCGAGTATCCGGCATGATGCGTAAACTGGGTATGAAGCCAGGCGAAGCCATTGAACACCCGTGGGTGACTAAAGCGATTGCCAATGCCCAGCGTAAAGTTGAAAGTCGTAACTTCGACATTCGTAAGCAACTGCTGGAATATGATGACGTGGCTAACGATCAGCGTCGCGCCATTTACTCCCAGCGTAACGAACTGCTGGATGTCAGCGATGTGAGCGAAACCATCAACAGCATTCGTGAAGATGTGTTCAAAGCGACCATTGATGCCTACATTCCGCCACAGTCGCTGGAAGAAATGTGGGATATTCCGGGGCTGCAGGAACGTCTGAAGAACGATTTCGACCTCGATTTGCCAATTGCCGAGTGGCTGGATAAAGAACCAGAACTGCATGAAGAGACGCTGCGTGAGCGCATTCTGGCGCAGTCCATCGAAGTGTATCAGCGTAAAGAAGAAGTGGTTGGTGCTGAGATGATGCGTCACTTCGAAAAAGGCGTCATGCTGCAAACTCTCGACTCTCTGTGGAAAGAGCACCTGGCAGCGATGGACTATCTGCGTCAGGGTATCCACCTGCGTGGCTATGCACAGAAAGATCCGAAGCAGGAATACAAACGTGAATCGTTCTCCATGTTTGCAGCGATGCTGGAGTCGTTGAAATATGAAGTTATCAGCACGCTGAGCAAAGTTCAGGTACGTATGCCTGAAGAGGTTGAGGAGCTGGAACAACAGCGTCGTATGGAAGCCGAGCGTTTAGCGCAAATGCAGCAGCTTAGCCATCAGGATGACGACTCTGCAGCCGCAGCTGCACTGGCGGCGCAAACCGGTGAACGCAAAGTAGGACGTAACGATCCTTGCCCGTGCGGTTCTGGTAAAAAATACAAGCAGTGCCATGGTCGCCTGCAATAAAAGCTAACAGTTGAAGTAAAAGGCGCAGGATTCTGCGCCTTTTTTATAGGTTTAAGACAATGAAAAAGCTGCAAATTGCGGTAGGTATTATTCGCAACGAGAACAATGAAATCTTTATAACCCGTCGCGCAGCAGATGCGCACATGGCGAATAAACTGGAGTTTCCCGGCGGTAAAATTGAAATGAGCGAAACGCCGGAACAGGCGGTGGTGCGTGAACTTCAGGAAGAGGTCGGGATTACCCCACAACATTTTTCGCTATTTGAAAAACTGGAATATGAATTCCCGGACAGGCATATAACTCTGTGGTTCTGGCTGGTCGAAAGCTGGGAAGGGGAGCCGTGGGGTAAAGAAGGGCAACCCGGTGAGTGGATGTCGCTGGTCGGTCTGATTGCCGATGATTTTCCGCCAGCCAATGAACCGGTAATTGCGAAGCTTAAGCGTGTGTATGTCGGATAGGTGTTTATGCCGCATCCAACATTTGCACAAGATGCCCGATACGACGCTGGCGCGTCTTATCAGGCCAGCGTCGCATCAGACAAAATGTCACTGCTTTGGCTCTTCGCTCCAGTCATCGCTTTCGGAAAGATCGCCACTGCTGGGGATTCGTTTTTCTTCAGCAGCCCATTCTCCGAGGTCGATCAGCTGACAACGTTTGGAGCAAAATGGCCGAAACGGGCTGATTTCACCCCATACCACCGTTTTCCCGCAGGTTGGGCAATTCACCGTAATAGTTTCTGACATTTTTACTCCTTAGCAACAGGCCAATTCGAAATCCAGACGTTCCGGTACCTGTCCGTTTTCACTGTCCAGCGGCATAAAACGAATGGCAAAACGGCTCTTATGACCGGAAATTTGCGGATAAAGCTGTGAATCGAGCGACAGATTCAGGCGCAGCAAGTCGGCATCGCCACCGTTATCCTGATAAAAACCATTCAGGCTGGTTTGTTTACGGAAGGGGGCCGACTGGCGAATTAAATCCAGCACCATGGTAAGTGCCTGGGTGAGCGGGTTCAGGCTGGCAATCCAGGTTTCTACCTGGCTGTCGCGCTGCGCCTGGGGTAGATGCAGCCAAATGTGCAATGAAGGTAAATCAAAGCTGCAACAGCCGCCTGGGATGCTCAGTCGCTGACGCACCAGAGCAATCAAACGATCTTCACGCAGAAATTGCCCGATACGCGGCGCGGAAATTAATACGCTCCCCGCCGCTTTTAACTGCTGAATTAATGCTTCAATACGGCTCTGGTCCACGCCAGGCACGCCAATCCAGGTCTGGAGTTTACGTTGCTGCCGGTCAAGTTCTTTCAACAGCTCAGTGCGGACTTCGCCACGCTCGAAAACATCCAGTAATTCACTGACATTACGGAAGAAATGCAGTGCGCCAGCGTGGTCAGCGATGGGTAAATTAACGGTGAGTTGTTGAATCAAAAACTCAATGCGCAGCCACGTACGCATTTTTTCATTTAGTGGATGTTCAAAAAGGACCTGGGTCTGCATTACGGTTTTTCCTGTGAGACAAACTGCGACGCAAGCTGCAAATAGTGTGCGTGCAGGCGGGCAACATCCGATGCGATAGCATCCGGTGCGCCGTTATTATCAATGACGTCATCTGCCACGGCAAGGCGAGCTTCGCGCGGTGCCTGAGCAGCAAGGATTTGTTCGACATGCTCGCGAGTTACATCATCGCGCTGCATGGTGCGCTTAAGTTGCGTTTCTGGGCTGACATCCACCACCAGCACTCGATTCGCTTTTTTATACAGTGAGTTTTCTACCAGCAATGGCACAACCCACAGTACATAGGGGGAAGTTGCTTGCTGGATCTGGTGTTGCGTCTCTTGCTGAATCAGCGGATGCAGCAGGGCGTTAAGCCAGTTTTTCTCTTCCGGGTTGGCGAAGATCCGCTCGCGCAAGGCCCGGCGCTGCAATGTTCCATCAGCAGCAATCATGTTAGCGCCAAAGTGATCAGCAATGGCATGTAGCGCAGGTGCACCTGGTTCAACCACCTGACGCGCAATAATATCGGCATCAATGACGTTAATTCCGAGATCAGCAAACGCATTGGCAACGGTACTCTTGCCACTGCCAATGCCTCCCGTTAAGGCAACTATATACCTCATAATTTATATTCCCGGGAATTCATCATGATTATCAAAACGTTAAAAATGAGCGCACGAAAGCGAAATTGATGAAACGTTCGCTCACTATTTACCAGGTAAATTTATGGGATTGTAGCGTAAAAAAAGACAATTTCGCAGTCTTGCGCCGCATTGATTAGTGCGTATGATAGCGTCACTGGAGTTGCGCTCTTACCCTTATAGCCATTAACCCCAGGAATCCGCACATGCGTATTGAAGAAGATCTGAAGTTAGGTTTTAAAGACGTTCTCATCCGCCCTAAACGCTCCACTCTTAAAAGCCGTTCCGATGTTGAACTGGAACGTCAATTCACCTTCAAACATTCAGGTCAGAGCTGGTCCGGCGTGCCGATTATCGCCGCAAATATGGACACCGTAGGCACATTTTCTATGGCCTCTGCGCTGGCTTCTTTTGATATTTTGACTGCTGTGCATAAACACTATTCTGTCGAAGAGTGGCAAGCGTTTATCAACAATTCTTCCGCTGATGTGCTGAAACATGTGATGGTTTCTACCGGTACATCAGATGCGGATTTCGAAAAAACTAAACAGATTCTCGACCTGAACCCGGCATTAAATTTCGTTTGTATTGACGTGGCGAATGGTTATTCCGAACACTTCGTGCAGTTCGTTGCGAAAGCGCGTGAAGCGTGGCCGACCAAAACCATTTGTGCTGGCAACGTAGTGACTGGTGAAATGTGTGAGGAGCTTATCCTCTCCGGTGCTGATATCGTTAAAGTTGGCATTGGCCCAGGTTCTGTTTGTACAACTCGCGTCAAAACAGGCGTCGGTTATCCGCAACTTTCTGCGGTGATCGAATGTGCCGATGCTGCGCATGGTCTGGGCGGAATGATCGTCAGCGACGGTGGCTGCACCACGCCGGGCGATGTCGCGAAAGCCTTTGGCGGCGGTGCCGATTTCGTCATGCTTGGCGGCATGCTGGCGGGCCACGAAGAGAGCGGCGGTCGCATCGTTGAGGAGAACGGCGAGAAATTTATGCTGTTCTACGGCATGAGCTCCGAGTCTGCGATGAAACGTCACGTTGGCGGCGTTGCGGAATATCGCGCAGCAGAAGGTAAAACCGTTAAGCTGCCGCTGCGAGGCCCGGTTGAAAATACCGCGCGTGATATTTTGGGCGGCCTGCGTTCAGCTTGTACATACGTTGGGGCTTCACGCCTGAAAGAGCTGACCAAGCGCACCACATTTATCCGTGTGCTGGAACAAGAAAACCGCATCTTCAACAACCTGTAATCTCCCAACGCTGGCGTGGAGCAACACGCCAGCGTTATCCCATTCCACTCATTGCATCGCCTAAATGGAAAATGGGCAGATACATTGCCACCACCAGCGTACCGATAATTCCTCCCGTTATGATCAGCAACGCCGGTTCCAGTAAGGCTGCGAGGTTATCCGCCAGCGCCAGTGTGTTATCCCGATGATGATGGGCGAGGTTGTCTAACATGAGATCCAGCGAGCCGGATGCCTCTCCTGTTCTCACTAATTGCAAACAGAGCGGGCTAAACTCACCGGTATTTTTTAGCGCCAGCCAGATGGGATGACCGTTACTGATATCGTGCTGGATTTGTGTCAGAAGTTGCACCCAGTACGGGCAGCGCATTGTTGCTCTGACGCTCTCTACGCCCTGTAAAAAAGTAATGCCTGCACTTTGAGTCAGCGCCAGAATCGTAAAGATCTGCGTGAGTTTTTGTCCCCGCATCAGTGAACCCATAATCGGGATGCGTAACAGCAATTTCTGCCGCGCGATAAGCCAGGTCGGGCGGCGCATCAGCAACTTATTGGCTATCGCCAGCAGAAAGCCGAACAACACCAGCAGCCAGCCCCATTCGCCACTAAAGTCTGCCAGCGTCATGATCCCCTGCGTTAGTACCGGTAGTGGGGTGTTGAAGGTCTTATAAATAGCAGCAAACTCCGGCAGCACAAAATGCAGCATTGCCACAACCACCATGATTGCCATCGCTAAAATGATGATGGGATAACGCAACGCTGATTTCACTTTATCGGCTAACTGACGCTGGGCTTTTTGCTGTCGAGCAAGTTCAAAGCAACATTCATCTAACTTATCAGTCAATTCCCCCGTGCGGATCATTGCCTGATAGAGCGGCGGAAATACCTCTGACCAGGGTAATAAGGCATTGGAAAAAGCAATGCCCTGTTCGAGATCGTGCGCCAGCGATTGCAGCAACGCTTGCCATTGCTTACTGGGATGCTGTTCCGCCAGCAGTGCCAGCCCTTCAGAAAGCGTTAACCCGGCTTTGAGTAGCGTCGCCAGTTGATGAATGACTTCCGCGCTTTTATCTCCTCGCCACTGCGCAGAATTGATGGCGATTCGCTTCAGGCTAAGTGGGGTAACCATCTGTTGCTGTAGTGCCATAAGCAGTAAAGCACGACTCTCTGCCCATAGCATCCCATCTTGCGCATTACCGTCGCCGGTTATGCCATGCCAGCGCCAGAGTTGCTTACTCGCCATGCGGCATCCCCAATACGCGGATTAACTCTTCAAAGGTGGTTAAGCCTTGCTCCACGGCCAGGCAGCCGTTTTCAAAAAGTGTACGCATACCCGCCTGTCGGGCGTGTGTTTCCAGCGATTCAACGTCGGTATTAGCGGAAATAAGCTGGCGTATGACCGGTGTTATGGGTAGAACTTCAAATAAGGCCGTACGACCATAAAAACCGTGGTAGCAATGTACACAACCGGGTGCTTGCCAGCGGGGCAGCGGCGACGGCCATACATTGTCTGGAATATGGATGAGCTCCCCTTGCTGCCGGCGACAATGCGGGCAAAGTTTGCGTACCAGACGCTGGGCTATTACCAGCGTAAGCGCCGATGATAGCATCCAGCGGGCGACTCCCATTTGCTGTAAACGTACCAGCGTTTCGCAGGTGGAATTAGTGTGTAGGGTAGACAACACCAGGTGACCGGTTTGCGCGGCTTTAATGGCAATTTCTGCCGTTTCGCCATCGCGGATCTCTCCGATCATGATGACGTCAGGATCCTGGCGCAATAACGCACGCAAAACGCCCTGAAAGGTAAGACCGGCACGCGAATGGATTTGCGTCTGGTTTAGTCCGGCTATGGGGATCTCAACCGGATCTTCGACGCTACAAATATTAATGTCAGCGGTATTCAGCGTTTGCAGGGCACTATAAAGCGTGACCGTTTTGCCGCTGCCTGTAGGGCCAGTTACCAGCACCAGTCCCTGTGGTTGTTGCAAGGCATGAGCAAAGTCCGCCAGTTGTAACGGCTGCATTCCAAGCGTGTTGACATCCAGTGCCTGGCTCACCTGCTGTAACAACCTTAATACCACCTTTTCACCACCCCGACATGGTAAGGTCGCAATACGAAATGAGACGGCGTTTCCTGCCAGTTCGACAGTGAATTGCCCGTCCTGCGGCAGGCGATGTTCCGCAATATCCAGGTTCCCCAGCACTTTTAATCTGGCGGTTAATGCGACTCCGGCATCCGGTGAAACATCCGGTAAAGGATGCAATACGCTGTCGATACGCAAGCGTATGCGGTAGGCATTGTCCGCTGGTTCGATATGAATATCAGACGCGCGTTGTTCCAGCGCAGATTGTAACGTTCGAGTCAGCAACTCTGCTTTGGGCTGATGCTTCTCATGAATAGCTACGGGCAATGTCTGTTGTGTGCGACTGGCGTGACCTTCCATTTGTTGGCGCGTCCAGCAGGTGATCTCAATACGTTTGGTGGTAGCGAAATGCAATGCGTCCAGTAGCTCATGCGAAGGGGCATCGACCACCGCAACATGAACCACCTCTTCGCTGGCATCCAGCAAGACTCCCTGATAACGCAGACACAGGGCGGTGAGCTGTGGAATATTCATTGCCGCTCCTTAGTTGGCGTCATCAAAACGGAAGACATCTTCGCAGGCTTGCTGCAATGCGCTGTCACTTTGAATATTGCAGTTGCGCGTCCAACCGGTGACGCCGTTTGCGTTATCCCAACCCGGCGTCATGACGACGCTTAGCCCATTGAGACTTTCTTGCCCGGTCAGCGACACCACGCCCTTTGCCACACTCATGGTTGAAACATAGCGGGTAGTGGTAGGCGAGGGGATGCCATTACTGCCACCGTCGCAGGTATCTAATCCACCATGTTCCAGCGCACACAACTCTACGGCGGTACGGTAAGGCACAAAGGTTTGTAGCATGTCGGTGAGTGCGGCTTTGCGTAGGTAGTTTTGATAAGCGGGAATACCAATGGCGCTTAAAATGGCAATGATGCCAATAACCACCATCAGTTCGATAAGTGTAAAACCGCGTTGCTTGTCCATTTGTTTCGCTCCTTGATTTGGTTGGCGCTACTTTGGCAAACGCCATCAGCACAAGCGAGGGGCAAAAAACGAAACGGGAAAGCAGCTTCCGGAGTTTTTTATTACGTTGCAGCGAAAGACAAGAAATTTGCGAGGCGTTACGAAGAAAGTTGGGAAAGGGGAGATTATCCGCCCGCGATGGAGCGGATAAATCTGTCAGCAATCAGCGAAAACGCATTGATAGGTCGAGTGCCTGTACGTGTTTAGTTAGCGCACCGACGGAGATAAAGTCCACGCCCGTTTCGGCAAATTCGCGCAGTGTTTTGTCAGTGACGTTGCCAGACACTTCCAGTAGCGCCTTGCCGTTGGTGCGTTTGACGGCTTCGCGCATCTGTTCTGTTTCGAAGTTATCCAGCATGATGATATCGGCACCTGCTTTCAGGGCTTCATCAAGTTCTTCCAGATTCTCTACTTCGACTTCTACTGGCGCATCCGGGTGCA
This sequence comes from Escherichia sp. WS1450, assembly GCF_046487395.1. Classification (NCBI taxonomy): domain Bacteria; kingdom Pseudomonadati; phylum Pseudomonadota; class Gammaproteobacteria; order Enterobacterales; family Enterobacteriaceae; genus Escherichia; species Escherichia sp. WS1450. The sequence goes on along the minus strand of NZ_JBJQJO010000007.1, from coordinate 104,104 downwards.
GCCAGGATGCTTTTTCGACCGCCTGGCGTACTGAGCCGGAGGCAATAATATGGTTTTCTTTGATCAGGAAGGCATCAGAAAGCCCCAGACGGTGATTCGCTCCGCCGCCGCAAAGTACCGCGTATTTCAGAGCTGAACGCAGGCCGGGTAAGGTTTTGCGCGTATCCAACAACTGCGTGTTGGTGCCCTCCAGTAATTCGACATAGTGGCGTACCTTACTGGCAACCCCTGAAAGGGTTTGCACAAAATTAAGCGCAGTGCGCTCGCCCGTTAACAGCACGCGGGATGGGCCTTCAAGTTCGAACAAGGGTTGATTGGCGTTTATGACATCGCCGTCATCCACATGCCAGATTATGGTGACATCGTCGCCTGCCAGTTGAATAAACACCTCTTCAACCCAGCGTTTGCCGCAAAATACGCCATTCTCGCGGGTGATCACTGTGGCATGAGAGCGAGAGTTTTCCGGTAAAAGTTTTGCCGTAATGTCATTGTTGGCATCGACTGTTCCGCCTAAATCTTCCCGCAGCGCCTGGGCCACCGCGCCGGGGATATCGATATTAATGCGTTCCAGCAGCTCGTCACGTCGGGTGTCAGGGTTATAGCGGCGAGGCGGCATGTTAAAACTCCAGATAGCTAACGAATCATAAGGTAGAAACATGCTACTCTGAACCGGGTATTAGCACCACATATAAGGAGATCCTGCATGTTGTTAGAACAGGGGTGGCTGGTTGGCGCGCGCCGCGTTCCCTCACCACATTACGATTGCCGCCCGGATGACGAAACACCCACCCTGCTGGTGGTGCACAATATTAGCCTGCCGCCAGGCGAGTTTGGCGGTCCGTGGATCGACGCATTATTCACTGGAACTATTGATCCGCAGGCACATCCTTTCTTTGCTGAGATCGCCCATTTGCGCGTCTCCGCTCACTGTTTGATTCGCCGCGATGGTGAAATAGTCCAGTATGTTCCTTTCGATAAACGTGCCTGGCATGCCGGAGTCTCTCAGTATCAGGGGCGCGAACGCTGCAATGATTTTTCTATTGGGATTGAGCTGGAAGGCACCGATACGCTGGCGTATACCGATGCGCAGTATCAACAGCTTGCGGCGGTTACGCGGGCACTGATTGATCGCTATCCAGATATCGCTAATAACATGACGGGCCATTGTGATATTGCGCCGGATCGGAAAACCGATCCCGGTCCTGCATTTGATTGGGCACGGTTTCGTGCACTGGTCAGCAAGGAGACAACATGACGCTATTTACAACCTTACTGGTGTTAATTTTCGAGCGCCTGTTTAAGTTGGGCGAGCACTGGCAGCTTGATCATCGTCTTGAAGCGTTCTTTCGGCGGGTGAAACATTTTTCTCTCGGGCGCACATTAGGCATGACCATTATTGCGATGGGCGTGACTTTTTTACTGCTACGCACATTGCAGGGAGTATTATTCAACGTTCCCACGCTGCTGGTGTGGCTGCTGATTGGTTTGCTGTGTATTGGCGCAGGTAAAGTTCGTCTTCATTATCATGCTTATCTGACAGCTGCTTCACGTAATGATAGCCATGCCCGTGCCACGATGGCTGGCGAACTCACCATGATTCACGGCGTCCCGGCAGGCTGCGATGAACGTGAGTATTTGCGTGAGCTGCAAAATGCATTGCTGTGGATTAACTTTCGTTTTTATCTTGCACCGCTGTTCTGGCTGATTGTGGGGGGAACCTGGGGACCCGTTACGCTGATGGGGTATGCGTTTTTGCGTGCATGGCAATACTGGCTGGCGCGTTACCAGACGCCGCATCATCGTTTACAGTCCGGCATTGATGCTGTGCTTCATGTACTGGATTGGGTGCCGGTTCGTCTTGCGGGTGTGGTATATGCCTTGATCGGTCATGGGGAGAAAGCGTTACCGGCCTGGTTTGCTTCGCTGGGTGATTTCCATACTTCGCAATATCAGGTATTAACGCGTCTGGCACAGTTCTCTCTGGCGCGTGAACCGCATGTCGATAAGGTGGAGACGCCAAAGGCAGCGGTTTCCATGGCGAAGAAAACCTCGTTCGTGGTCGTGGTGGTGATTGCGCTACTGACGATTTACGGGGCGTTGGTGTAAAGATTATTGCCCTCACCCTGTATGGGTGAGGGCGTAGAGAGATTAATGCGCTTTTACGGCTTTGGCGGTTTTCTCTTTAAACAGATAGCCGATACCTAACACGATCAGCCATACCGGGATCAGGTATACCGAAATCGCCATTCCTGGGGTCATCAGCATAATCACCAGTACCGCCGCCATAAACAGCAGGCAGATCCAGTTACCCAGCGGATAAAGCAGAGCAGGGAAGCGAGTTACCACGCCTTGTTCCTGCTTGGCGCGACGGAATTTCATATGCGCCATGCTAATCATCGCCCAGTTGATTACCAGTGCAGATACCACCAGCGCCATTAACAGTCCGAATGCGGATTCCGGAGCAAGGTAGTTAATCAGCACGCACAATGCCGTAACCAGCGCAGACACCAGAATAGTGTTAACCGGTACACCGCGTTTGTCGACAGACGCCAGCGCTTTTGGCGCGTTGCCCTGTTGTGCCAGACCAAACAGCATACGGCTGTTGCAATATACGCAGCTGTTGTACACGGAGAGCGCAGCAGTTAGTACCACGATGTTCAGCGCATTTGCCACAAAGGTATCGCCTAACTCGTGGAAGATCAGCACAAACGGACTGGTATCGGCAGTAACGCGGGTCCACGGCATCAGTGAGAGCAGAACGGCTAACGAACCAATATAGAAAATCAGGATGCGGTAGATAACCTGGTTAGTTGCTTTCGGGATACTTTGCTCCGGGTTATCAGCTTCTGCTGCGGTGATCCCCACCAGTTCCAGACCACCGAACGAGAACATGATAATCGCCATCATCATCACCAGCCCGGTGAAGCCGTGCGGCAGGAAACCACCTTGATCCCACAGGTTGCTAACGGTCGCCTGCGGGCCGCCGTTGCCACTGAATAGCAGCCAGCCGCCGAAGATGATCATCGCTACCACTGCGATAACTTTGATAATGGCAAACCAGAACTCCATCTCACCAAACACTTTTACGTTGGTCAGGTTGATGGCGTTGATCACCACAAAGAATACGGCGGCAGAAACCCAGGTTGGGATTTCCGGATACCAGAACTGAATGTATTTACCCACGGCAGTCAGCTCTGCCATGGCAACTAAAACGTACAGTACCCAGTAGTTCCAGCCAGAGGCGAAACCGGCAAAACTGCCCCAGTATTTATAAGCAAAGTGGCTAAAGGAGCCTGCGACAGGTTCTTCGACCACCATTTCACCTAGCTGACGCATGATCAGGAAGGCGATAAAACCAGCAATGGCGTAACCCAGGATAATCCCTGGCCCTGCGGACTGTATTACGGAGGCGCTACCCAGGAATAGCCCTGTCCCTATCGCGCCTCCCAGCGCGATAAGCTGTATGTGGCGGTTTTTAAGGCCGCGCTTTAGCTGCTCGCCGTGCTGTTGACCTTCCATCATGAAACCTCGTGCGGTGATTGTTTTTTTGATCTACGCAGTGATGCGTGTGTAAGTTTGCAATTCCGTTTTTTGTATTGATTTGTTTACATCAAAGACGTTTGAATTGTTACAAAAGGACTTCCGTCAGATAAAGAATAATGGTATGCGGCAGCGAATGCACCCGCTTTATGCATAGTTGAAGATGAGTTGCTTAAAAAGGAACCGTTTGTAAAGGTCAGCCTCAAATCCCCTCAACATACAGAATGAATATAAATTCATTATCTTTGAATTAAAAATCGATAAATTGGTAAGTGAATCGGTTCAATTCGGATTTTTATAGTTTAATAATCGTTAAAAAATCCCTTTCCTACGTAAAGTCTACATTTGTGCATAGTTACAACTTTGAAACGTTATATATGTCAAGTTGTTAAAATGTGCACAGTTTCATGATTTCAATCAAAACCTGTATGGACATAAGGTGAATACTTTGTTACTTTAGCGTCACAGACATGAAATTGGTAAGACCAATTGACTTCGGCAAGTGGCTTAAGACAGGAACTCATGGCCTACAGCAAAATCCGCCAACCAAAACTCTCCGATGTGATTGAGCAGCAACTGGAGTTTTTGATCCTCGAAGGCACTCTCCGCCCGGGCGAAAAACTCCCACCGGAACGCGAACTGGCAAAACAGTTCGACGTCTCCCGTCCCTCCTTGCGTGAGGCGATTCAACGTCTCGAAGCGAAGGGCTTGTTGCTTCGTCGCCAGGGTGGCGGCACTTTTGTCCAGAGCAGCCTATGGCAAAGCTTCAGCGATCCGCTGGTGGAGCTGCTCTCCGACCATCCTGAATCACAGTATGACTTGCTCGAAACACGACACGCCCTGGAAGGTATCGCCGCTTATTACGCCGCGCTGCGTAGTACCGATGAAGACAAGGAACGCATCCGTGAACTCCACCACGCCATAGAGCTGGCGCAGCAGTCTGGCGATCTGGACGCGGAATCAAACGCCGTCCTCCAGTATCAGATTGCCGTCACCGAAGCAGCCCACAATGTGGTTCTGCTTCATCTGCTAAGGTGTATGGAGCCGATGTTGGCCCAGAATGTCCGTCAGAACTTCGAATTGCTCTATTCGCGTCGCGAGATGCTGCCGCTGGTGAGTAGTCACCGCACCCGCATATTTGAAGCGATTATGGCCGGTAAGCCGGAAGAAGCGCGCGAAGCATCGCATCGCCATCTGGCCTTTATCGAAGAAATTTTGCTCGACAGAAGCCGTGAAGAAAGCCGCCGTGAGCGTTCTCTGCGTCGTCTGGAGCAACGAAAGAATTAGTGATTTTTCTGGTAAAAATTATCCAGAAGATGTTGTAAATCAAGCGCATATAAAAGCGCGGCAACTAAACGTAGAACCTGTCTTATTGAGCTTTCCGGCGAGAGTTCAATGGGACAGGTTCCAGAAAACTCAACGTTATTAGATAGATAAGGAATAACCCATGTCAGAACGTTTCCCAAATGACGTGGATCCGATCGAAACTCGCGACTGGCTCCAGGCGATCGAATCGGTCATCCGTGAAGAAGGTGTTGAGCGTGCTCAGTATCTGATCGACCAACTGCTTGCTGAAGCCCGCAAAGGCGGTGTCAACGTAGCCGCAGGCACCGGTATCAGCAACTACATCAACACCATCCCCGTTGAAGAACAACCGGAGTATCCGGGTAATCTGGAACTGGAACGCCGTATTCGTTCAGCTATCCGCTGGAACGCCATCATGACGGTTCTGCGTGCGTCGAAAAAAGACCTCGAACTGGGCGGCCACATGGCGTCCTTCCAGTCTTCCGCAACCATTTATGATGTGTGCTTTAACCACTTCTTCCGTGCACGCAACGAGCAGGATGGCGGCGACCTGGTTTACTTCCAGGGCCACATCTCCCCGGGCGTTTACGCACGTGCTTTCCTGGAAGGTCGTCTGACTCAGGAGCAGCTGGATAACTTCCGTCAGGAAGTTCACGGCAATGGCCTCTCTTCCTATCCGCACCCGAAACTGATGCCGGAATTCTGGCAGTTCCCGACCGTATCTATGGGTCTGGGTCCGATTGGTGCTATTTACCAGGCTAAATTCCTGAAATATCTGGAACACCGTGGCCTGAAAGATACCTCTAAACAAACCGTTTACGCGTTCCTCGGCGACGGTGAAATGGACGAACCGGAATCCAAAGGTGCGATCACCATCGCTACCCGTGAAAAACTGGATAACCTGGTCTTCGTTATCAACTGTAACCTGCAGCGTCTTGACGGCCCGGTCACCGGTAACGGCAAGATCATCAACGAACTGGAAGGCATCTTCGAAGGTGCTGGCTGGAACGTGATTAAAGTGATGTGGGGTAGCCGTTGGGATGAACTGCTGCGTAAAGATACCAGCGGTAAACTGATCCAGCTGATGAACGAAACCGTTGACGGCGACTACCAGACCTTCAAATCGAAAGATGGTGCGTACGTTCGTGAACACTTCTTCGGTAAATATCCTGAAACCGCAGCACTGGTTGCAGACTGGACTGACGAGCAGATCTGGGCGCTGAACCGTGGTGGTCACGATCCGAAGAAAATCTACGCTGCATTCAAGAAAGCGCAGGAAACCAAAGGCAAAGCGACGGTGATCCTTGCTCATACCATTAAAGGTTACGGCATGGGCGACGCGGCTGAAGGTAAAAACATCGCGCACCAGGTTAAGAAAATGAACATGGACGGCGTGCGTCACATCCGCGACCGTTTCAATGTGCCGGTGTCTGATGCCGATATCGAAAAACTGCCGTACATCACCTTCCCGGAAGGTTCTGAAGAGCATACCTATCTGCACGCTCAGCGTCAGAAACTGCACGGTTATCTGCCAAGCCGTCAGCCGAACTTCACCGAGAAGCTTGAGCTGCCGAGCCTGCAAGACTTCGGCGCGCTGCTGGAAGAGCAGAGCAAAGAGATCTCTACCACTATCGCTTTCGTTCGTGCCCTGAACGTGATGCTGAAGAACAAGTCGATCAAAGATCGTCTGGTACCGATCATCGCCGACGAAGCGCGTACTTTCGGTATGGAAGGTCTGTTCCGTCAGATTGGTATTTACAGCCCGAACGGTCAGCAGTACACCCCGCAGGACCGCGAGCAGGTTGCTTACTATAAAGAAGACGAGAAAGGTCAGATTCTGCAGGAAGGGATCAACGAGCTGGGCGCAGGGTGTTCCTGGCTGGCAGCGGCGACCTCTTACAGCACCAACAATCTGCCGATGATTCCGTTCTACATCTATTACTCGATGTTCGGCTTCCAGCGTATCGGCGATCTGTGCTGGGCGGCTGGCGACCAGCAAGCGCGTGGCTTCCTGATCGGCGGTACTTCCGGTCGTACCACCCTGAACGGCGAAGGTCTGCAGCACGAAGATGGTCACAGCCACATTCAGTCGCTGACTATCCCGAACTGTATCTCTTACGACCCGGCTTACGCTTACGAAGTTGCTGTCATCATGCATGACGGTCTGGAGCGTATGTACGGTGAAAAACAAGAGAACGTTTACTACTACATCACTACGCTGAACGAAAACTACCACATGCCGGCAATGCCGGAAGGTGCTGAGGAAGGTATCCGTAAAGGTATCTACAAACTCGAAACCATTGAAGGTAGCAAAGGTAAAGTTCAGCTGCTGGGCTCCGGTTCTATCCTGCGTCACGTCCGTGAAGCGGCAGAGATCCTGGCGAAAGATTACGGCGTAGGTTCTGACGTTTATAGCGTGACCTCCTTCACCGAGCTGGCGCGTGATGGTCAGGATTGTGAACGCTGGAACATGCTGCACCCGCTGGAAACTCCGCGCGTTCCATACATCGCTCAGGTGATGAACGACGCTCCGGCAGTGGCATCTACCGACTATATGAAACTGTTCGCTGAGCAGGTCCGTACTTACGTACCGGCTGACGACTACCGCGTACTGGGTACTGATGGCTTCGGTCGTTCCGACAGCCGTGAGAACCTGCGTCACCACTTCGAAGTTGATGCTTCTTATGTCGTGGTTGCGGCGCTGGGCGAACTGGCTAAACGTGGCGAAATCGATAAGAAAGTGGTTGCTGACGCAATCGCCAAATTCAACATCGATGCAGATAAAGTTAACCCGCGTCTGGCTTAAGAGGTAAAAGAATAATGGCTATCGAAATCAAAGTACCGGACATCGGGGCTGATGAAGTTGAAATCACCGAGATCCTGGTCAAAGTGGGCGACAAAGTTGAAGCCGAACAGTCGCTGATCACCGTAGAAGGCGACAAAGCCTCTATGGAAGTTCCGTCTCCGCAGGCGGGTATCGTTAAAGAGATCAAAGTCTCTGTTGGCGATAAAACCCAGACCGGCGCACTGATTATGATTTTCGATTCCGCCGACGGTGCAGCAGACGCTGCACCTGCTCAGGCAGAAGAGAAGAAAGAAGCCGCTCCGGCAGCAGCTCCAGCGGCTGCAGCGGCAAAAGACGTTAACGTTCCGGATATCGGCAGCGACGAAGTTGAAGTGACCGAAATCCTGGTGAAAGTTGGCGATAAAGTTGAAGCTGAACAGTCGCTGATCACCGTAGAAGGCGACAAGGCTTCTATGGAAGTTCCGGCTCCGTTTGCAGGCACCGTGAAAGAGATCAAAGTGAACGTGGGTGACAAAGTGTCTACCGGCTCGCTGATTATGGTCTTCGAAGTCGCGGGTGAGGCAGGCGCGGCAGCTCCGGCGGCTAAACAGGAAGCGGCTCCGGCAGCGGCCCCTGCATCAGCGGCTGGCGTGAAAGAAGTTAACGTTCCGGATATCGGCGGTGACGAAGTTGAAGTGACCGAAGTGATGGTGAAAGTGGGCGACAAAGTTGCCGCTGAACAGTCACTGATCACCGTAGAAGGCGATAAAGCTTCTATGGAAGTCCCGGCTCCGTTTGCAGGCGTCGTGAAGGAACTGAAAGTCAACGTTGGCGATAAAGTGAAAACTGGCTCGCTGATTATGATCTTCGAAGTTGAAGGCGCAGCGCCTGCGGCAGCTCCTGCGAAACAGGAAGCGGCAGCGCCGGCTCCGGCAGCAAAAGCTGAAGCCCCGGCAGCAGCACCAGCTGCGAAAGCGGAAGGCAAATCTGAATTTGCTGAAAACGACGCTTACGTTCACGCGACTCCGCTAATCCGCCGTCTGGCACGCGAATTTGGCGTTAACCTGGCGAAAGTGAAGGGCACTGGCCGTAAAGGTCGTATCCTGCGCGAAGACGTTCAGGCTTACGTGAAAGAAGCTATCAAACGTGCAGAAGCAGCTCCGGCGGCAACTGGCGGCGGTATCCCAGGCATGCTGCCGTGGCCTAAAGTGGACTTCAGCAAGTTTGGTGAAATCGAAGAAGTGGAACTGGGCCGCATCCAGAAAATCTCTGGTGCGAACCTGAGCCGTAACTGGGTGATGATCCCGCATGTTACTCACTTCGACAAAACCGATATCACCGAGCTGGAAGCGTTCCGTAAACAGCAGAACGAAGAAGCGGCGAAACGTAAGCTGGATGTGAAGATCACCCCAGTTGTCTTCATCATGAAAGCGGTTGCTGCAGCTCTTGAGCAGATGCCTCGCTTCAACAGTTCGCTGTCGGAAGACGGTCAGCGTCTGACCCTGAAGAAATACATCAACATCGGTGTGGCGGTGGATACCCCGAACGGTCTGGTTGTTCCGGTATTCAAAGACGTCAACAAGAAAGGCATCATCGAGCTGTCTCGCGAGCTGATGACTATTTCTAAGAAAGCGCGTGACGGTAAGCTGACTGCGGGCGAAATGCAGGGCGGTTGCTTCACCATCTCCAGCATCGGCGGCCTGGGTACTACCCACTTCGCGCCGATTGTGAACGCGCCGGAAGTGGCTATCCTCGGCGTTTCCAAGTCCGCGATGGAGCCGGTGTGGAATGGTAAAGAGTTCGTGCCGCGTCTGATGCTGCCGATTTCTCTCTCCTTCGACCACCGCGTGATCGACGGTGCTGATGGTGCCCGTTTCATTACCATCATTAACAACACGCTGTCTGACATTCGCCGTCTGGTGATGTAAGTAAAAGAGCCGGCCCAACGGCCGGCTTTTTTCTGGTAATCTCATGAATGTATTGAGGTTATTAGCGAATAGACAAATCGGTTGCCGTTTGTTGTTTAAAAATTGTTAACAATTTTGTAAAATACCGACGGATAGAACGACCCGGTGGTGGTTAGGGTATTACTTCACATACCCTATGGATTTCTGGGTGCAGCAAGGTAGCAAGCGCCGGAATCCCCAGGAGCTTACATAAGTAAGTGACTGGGGTGAGGGCGTGAAGCTAACGCCGCTGCGGCCTGAAAGACAACGGGTATGACCGCCGGAGATAAATATATAGAGGTCATGATGAGTACTGAAATCAAAACTCAGGTCGTGGTACTTGGGGCAGGCCCCGCAGGTTACTCCGCTGCCTTCCGTTGCGCTGATTTAGGTCTGGAAACCGTAATCGTAGAACGTTACAACACCCTTGGCGGTGTTTGCCTGAACGTCGGCTGTATCCCTTCTAAAGCACTGCTGCACGTAGCAAAAGTTATCGAAGAAGCCAAAGCGCTGGCTGAACACGGTATCGTCTTCGGCGAACCGAAAACCGATATCGACAAGATTCGTACCTGGAAAGAGAAAGTGATCAATCAGCTGACCGGTGGTCTGGCTGGTATGGCAAAAGGCCGCAAAGTCAAAGTGGTCAACGGTCTGGGTAAATTCACCGGGGCTAACACCCTGGAAGTTGAAGGTGAGAACGGCAAAACCGTGATCAACTTCGACAACGCGATCATTGCAGCGGGTTCTCGCCCGATCCAACTGCCGTTTATTCCGCATGAAGATCCGCGTATCTGGGACTCCACTGACGCGCTGGAACTGAAAGAAGTACCAGAACGCCTGCTGGTAATGGGTGGCGGTATCATCGGTCTGGAAATGGGCACCGTATACCACGCGCTGGGTTCACAGATTGACGTGGTTGAAATGTTCGACCAGGTTATCCCGGCAGCTGACAAAGACATCGTTAAAGTCTTCACCAAGCGTATCAGCAAGAAATTCAACCTGATGCTGGAAACCAAAGTTACCGCCGTTGAAGCGAAAGAAGACGGTATTTATGTGACGATGGAAGGCAAAAAAGCACCCGCTGAACCGCAGCGTTACGACGCCGTGCTGGTAGCGATTGGTCGTGTGCCGAACGGTAAAAACCTCGACGCAGGCAAAGCTGGCGTGGAAGTGGACGACCGTGGTTTCATCCGCGTTGACAAACAGCTGCGCACTAACGTACCGCACATCTTTGCTATCGGCGATATTGTCGGTCAGCCGATGCTGGCACACAAAGGTGTTCACGAAGGTCACGTTGCCGCTGAAGTTATCGCCGGTAAGAAACACTACTTCGATCCGAAAGTTATCCCGTCCATCGCCTATACCGAACCAGAAGTTGCATGGGTGGGTCTGACCGAGAAAGAAGCGAAAGAGAAAGGCATCAGCTATGAAACTGCCACCTTCCCGTGGGCTGCTTCTGGTCGTGCGATCGCTTCCGACTGCGCAGACGGTATGACCAAGCTGATTTTCGACAAAGAATCTCACCGTGTGATCGGTGGTGCGATTGTCGGTACTAACGGCGGCGAGCTGCTGGGTGAAATCGGCCTGGCAATCGAAATGGGTTGTGATGCTGAAGACATCGCACTGACCATCCATGCGCACCCGACTCTGCACGAGTCTGTGGGCCTGGCGGCAGAAGTGTTCGAAGGTAGCATTACCGACCTGCCGAACCCGAAAGCGAAGAAGAAGTAATTTTTCGTTTGCCGGAACATCCGGCAATTAAAAAAGCGGCTAACCACGCCGCTTTTTTTACGCCTGCATTTTACCTTTCCATTCTCCTTGCTCCACGCTCAGACAACCGTTCCCGTATCGCTGACCGTTGCTCGTTATTCAGCCTGGCAGTACGGTTACTGTCGTTTAGACGTTGCGGGCGGCTCTCCTGAACTTTCTTCCGAAAAACCTGACGTTGCTCAGGTGATGCTGATTGAACACGCTGGCGGGCGTTATCACGTTGCTGTTGGTTCAGTGGGCGCTGCTGTACTTTTTCCTTAAACACCTGGCGCTGCTCTGGTGATGCGGACTGAATACGCTCACGCGCTGCCTCTTTTCGCTGCTGGTTCTGCGGGTTAGTCTGCATTTTCTCGCGAACCGCCTGGCGCTGCTCAGGCGAGGCGGACTGAATACGCTCACGCGCTGCCTCTCTTCGCTGCTGGATCTGCGGGTTAGTCTGCATTTTCTCGCGGACTGCCTGGCGCTGCTCAGGAGAGGCCGACTGATAACGCTGACGAGCGGCGTCCTTTTGTTGCTGGGTCAGTGGTTGGCGACGGCTGAACTCGCGGAAGTCGTCATAGCTCCCATAATGTTCCGCTTCATTAAATCGCTGTGCCGCAGCCTGACGTTGAGTATCTCGCGTAATGACTGGCGCAGTGTGTGTTCGTTGCTGAAACTGACTTGCTGCTGCCTGACGCTGACTGTCGCGCGATAGAGCAGGTAACTGCGTGGCGCTCATGCCGCCGTTGACATCGGTTTGGTGAAACCGCTTTGCCATATCCTGATCATGATAGGGCACACCATCACGGTAGTTTGGATTGTGCCGCCATGCCATATTGTTATCAGTAAGATGCTCACCGGTGATACGGTTGAAATTGTTTACGTCGATATTGATGTTGTCGCCGTTGTGTTGCCAGCCATTACCGTCACGATGACCGCCATCGTGGTGGTGATAATCATCATCGTCATGATGATGATGGTCATGATCGTCGTCATCCCAGTCGATGCTGCTGAATAGCGCGTACGTGGTAGCAACGCCCATGCTATAGCCGAATCCGCGCACAAAGCTGTCAACAAACGGTTCTCCGGCTGGTGGTGGCAGATAAACTGGCGGATAAGCGGTATTGGCCCAACTGCCGTAAACCACGTTTGGGTTGTAGTTCGGAATATAAACCACATCCGGATTGGCTGGCTCAATGGTTATTACGGTCGGTGCAGGTTCTGCGACGACGGGGCTGGACGTAGAAACGGTATTTGATTGTGTGACAGGGGCGTTGGCGGGCTGATTTACCGGTACGACTTTTTTCGTTGTCGTGATGATCTTTTGTTCAGTTGATGACTTCAGCGAGCCGGTTTGTTGCGCCAGTTGCCGCAATCGCTGTACCGAGTCCATCACGTCCTGCGGCTGCGCCAGAAAAGCATCGCCCAGGTTTTGCACCCATTGCGGGTTTTCGCCCATCAATGCCATCAACTGTGGAAAGGCCACCAGTGATTTGACGCTGGCGTCCCAGGGCTGGTCAGATACCGCCTGAATAGCAGCATCGCCTTGTTTAAGTGGATTATCGTGCGACCATTGCACTGCTTGAGCAACGTTTGTCGGATAGGTTGATGCCATCAGCACCTGCGAAAGTAGGGCGTCGGGATACAGCGCGACGGGCGCGACCCATTGATCTATTTGTGCAGTGCTGAATGCAGATTTGACGACGGCGGGTGTTACGGGAGGTGCGGAAACCGTTGCAGGAAGCGTAACTGCGGAGATGTCAGGCGCATTCTGTTGTGTCGATTGCGCTTCCACAGGCGCTTCCACTGTGCGGCTTTTTATATATATCCCGGCAGAGGCGGCACAAAGCCCGGCACTGCAAATTAGCGCCAGCACATGGGGTTTAAACGGCAAAGTCATTTTCATAATTCGGATCTCAAGGAAATCGCAATGGTCGGCGAACTGCCACCCGCAGGTGCTGAGAATCCGAGTATAAAGAGGCGGTAGTTTAAATTTTGACTAATCTTGGGATTCGTTGAGAAAGGTGATTATCACCATGCGAATTAACGAAGTTTTTACGGAGGGAAACAATCTCTAGACCATCCTTAACGATTCAGCCACTTTTTTATGTTGCTTTTTTGTAAACAGATTAACACATCGTCAAAATCCTGCTATTCTGCCCGTTGCGGTACTGGGCATTTACCCTACAAACTGCTGTCTCACAGGAGCGTGAAGAGAATCGCCTGCCGCACTATGACAATGAGAGCGAGGAGAACCGTCGTGCTAGAAGAATACCGTAAGCACGTAGCTGAGCGTGCCGCTGAGGGGATTGCGCCCAAACCCCTGGATGCAAACCAAATGGCCGCACTTGTAGAGCTGCTGAAAAACCCGCCCGCGGGCGAAGAAGAATTCCTGTTAGATCTGTTAACCAACCGTGTTCCCCCTGGCGTCGATGAAGCCGCCTATGTCAAAGCAGGCTTCCTGGCTGCTGTCGCGAAAGGCGAAGCCAAATCCCCACTGCTGACTCCGGAAAAAGCCATCGAACTGCTGGGCACTATGCAGGGTGGTTACAACATTCATCCGCTGATCGACGCGCTGGATGATGCCAAACTGGCACCGATCGCTGCCAAAGCACTTTCTCACACGCTGCTGATGTTCGATAACTTCTATGACGTAGAAGAGAAAGCCAAAGCAGGCAACGAATATGCGAAGCAGGTAATGCAGTCCTGGGCGGATGCCGAATGGTTCCTGAATCGCCCGGCACTGGCTGAAAAACTGACCGTTACCGTCTTCAAAGTCACAGGCGAAACCAACACCGATGACCTTTCTCCGGCACCGGATGCGTGGTCACGCCCGGATATCCCACTGCACGCGCTGGCGATGCTGAAAAACGCCCGTGAAGGTATTGAGCCAGATCAGCCTGGTGTTGTTGGTCCGATCAAACAGATTGAAGCTCTGCAACAGAAAGGTTTCCCGCTGGCGTACGTCGGTGACGTTGTGGGTACGGGTTCATCGCGTAAATCCGCCACGAACTCCGTTCTGTGGTTTATGGGCGATGATATTCCACATGTGCCGAACAAACGCGGCGGTGGTTTGTGCCTCGGCGGTAAAATTGCACCCATCTTCTTTAACACGATGGAAGATGCGGGTGCACTGCCAATTGAAGTGGACGTCTCTAACCTGAACATGGGTGACGTAATTGACGTTTACCCGTACAAAGGTGAAGTGCGTAACCACGAAACCGGCGAACTGCTGGCGACCTTCGAACTGAAAACCGACGTGCTGATTGATGAAGTGCGTGCCGGTGGTCGTATTCCGCTGATTATCGGGCGTGGCCTGACCACCAAAGCGCGTGAAGCACTTGGTCTGCCGCACAGCGATGTGTTCCGTCAGGCGAAAGATGTCGCTGAGAGCGACCGCGGCTTCTCGCTGGCGCAGAAAATGGTAGGTCGTGCCTGCGGCGTGAAAGGCATTCGTCCGGGCGCGTACTGCGAACCGAAAATGACTTCTGTAGGTTCCCAGGACACCACCGGCCCGATGACCCGTGATGAACTGAAAGACCTGGCGTGCCTGGGCTTCTCGGCTGACCTGGTGATGCAGTCTTTCTGCCACACCGCGGCGTATCCGAAGCCAGTTGACGTGAACACGCACCACACGCTGCCGGACTTCATTATGAACCGTGGTGGTGTGTCGCTGCGTCCGGGTGACGGCGTAATCCACTCCTGGCTGAACCGTATGCTGCTGCCGGATACCGTCGGTACCGGTGGTGACTCCCATACCCGTTTCCCGATCGGCATTTCTTTCCCGGCGGGTTCTGGTCTGGTGGCATTTGCAGCCGCAACAGGCGTAATGCCGCTGGATATGCCGGAATCCGTTCTGGTGCGCTTCAAAGGCAAAATGCAGCCGGGCATCACCCTGCGCGATCTGGTACACGCTATTCCGCTGTATGCGATCAAACAAGGTCTGCTGACCGTTGAGAAGAAAGGCAAGAAAAACATCTTCTCTGGTCGCATTCTGGAAATTGAAGGTCTGCCGGATCTGAAAGTTGAGCAGGCCTTTGAGCTGACCGATGCGTCCGCCGAGCGTTCTGCCGCTGGTTGTACTATCAAGCTGAACAAAGAACCGATCATCGAATACCTGAACTCCAACATCGTCCTGCTGAAGTGGATGATCGCGGAAGGTTACGGCGATCGTCGTACCCTGGAACGTCGTATTCAGGGCATGGAAAAATGGCTGGCGAATCCTGAGCTGCTGGAAGCCGATGCAGATGCGGAATACGCGGCAGTGATCGACATCGATCTGGCGGATATTAAAGAGCCAATCCTGTGTGCTCCGAACGATCCGGATGACGCACGTCCGCTGTCTGCGGTACAGGGTGAGAAGATCGACGAAGTGTTTATCGGTTCCTGCATGACCAACATCGGTCACTTCCGTGCTGCGGGTAAACTGCTGGATGCGCATAAAGGCCAGTTGCCGACCCGCCTGTGGGTGGCACCGCCAACCCGTATGGACGCCGCGCAGTTGACCGAAGAAGGCTACTACAGCGTCTTCGGTAAGAGCGGTGCGCGTATCGAGATCCCTGGCTGTTCCCTGTGTATGGGTAACCAGGCGCGTGTAGCAGACGGTGCGACGGTGGTTTCCACCTCTACCCGTAACTTCCCGAACCGTCTGGGTACTGGCGCGAATGTCTTCCTGGCTTCTGCGGAACTGGCTGCTGTTGCGGCGCTGATTGGCAAACTACCGACGCCGGAAGAGTACCAGACCTACGTGGCACAGGTGGATAAAACTGCCGTTGATACTTACCGTTACCTGAACTTCAACCAGCTTTCTCAGTACACCGAAAAAGCGGACGGGGTGATTTTCCAGACTGCGGTGTAACAGCCTGAAAATAGCTCAGGTGTTCTCCTGAATACCTGACAAGTAACACTTCTTTAAACCCCCTTTCTGCTCAAGGAAAGGGGGTTTATTTTTATTCCTTATTCTTTTCCACCTTTTAATCTTGCATAGTGCTGCGATAATTAAACCTAAGGTGCAATGCAGTAATGGCGCATTGCCGGGAGCAGAGGAACACACTATGGATTACGAATTTCTGCGTGATATTACCGGAGTGGTAAAGGTGCGTATGTCCATGGGGCATGAAGTGGTCGGGCACTGGTTTAACGAAGAGGTGAAAGAAAACCTGGCCTTGCTTGATGAAGTAGAAGACGCCGCGCGCACGCTCAAAGGTAGCGAACGTTCCTGGCAGCGGGCAGGGCATGAGTACACGCTATGGATGGACGGCGAAGAAGTGATGGTTCGCGCTAATCAACTGGAATTCGCTGGCGATGAAATGGAAGAGGGGATGAACTACTACGACGAAGAAAGCCTGTCGCTATGCGGCGTTGAGGATTTTCTGCAGGTGGTGGCTGCTTATCGTAATTTCGTGCAGCAAAAGTAAATAAATCTGGCGGAGCCCGCGAGCTCCGCCAGAGCCGTTAAACAGCGGGCATATTGCGCCCGTAATAAATCTCGCGCATTTCTTTCCACAGCGCAGCGGTAATTTCCTGGCGCTCGCTGTCGGTTAAATCTTCCGGTTTGGTGTGGAACATATAGTGCTTAAGGTCGAACTCTTTAAGCAACATCTTGGTATGGAAGATATTTTCCTGATAGACGTTTACATCCACCATGTCATACAGCGCCTTCATATCGTCAGACATAAAGTTCTGAATCGAATTAATCTCATGGTCGATAAAGTGCTTCATACCGTTAATGTCGCGAGTAAAACCGCGCACGCGATAATCAATGGTTACGATATCGGACTCAAGCTGGTGGATCAGGTAATTCAGCGCCTTCAGCGGAGAAATCACGCCGCAGGTAGAGACTTCAATATCGGCGCGGAAGGTACATAAACCGCCTTCAGGATGACTTTCCGGGTAGGTATGTACGCAAATATGACTTTTATCGAGATGGGCAACGACCGTTTCTGGCAGTGGGCCGGGGTGTTCTGTTTTGTCGATGAGTTTCGGGTCAACCGGTTCTTCACTCACCAGAATAGTGACGCTGGCACCCTGTGGTTCGTAATCCTGGCGGGCGATGTTAAGAATATTGGCCCCGATAATGGAACAGGTTTCTGACAAGATTTCGGTCAGACGGTTGGCATTATAGAGTTCATCGATATAAGCAATATAACCGTCGCGTTCTTCGGCAGTTTTGGCGTAGCAGATATCGTAAATACAAAAACTCAGACTTTTGGTCAGATTATTAAAGCCATGCAGTTTCAGTTTTTTCAATTTCTTATCTTCTCCTTAGGACGGCTGTGAAGCCAGTGCGTCTTGCAGATACTGAGGTAAGGCAAAAGCTGCCGTATGGATTGCCGGATTGTAATAACGGCATTTCAGGCCAGAAGCGAGAAAACGCGCCTGAATAATTTCGGTTGAGAGATGGCGTAAGGCATCGTTATCTGTCGCCCATGCAAAGGTCATGATGCCGCCGTAATAGGTCGGGATCGCCGCCTGATAAAAGCCAACGTCGCTGAAGTAATGGCTGAGTTTGCGATGACTGTCGATAGCCTCTTCCTGCTGTAAAAAGCAGACGCCGTTTTGTGCGACGAAGATACCGCCAGGATTCAGGCAGCGTTTACAACCTTCATAAAATGCTGAGGTGAACAGACTTTCGCCGGGACCGATAGGATCGGTGCAGTCGGAGATAATGACATCAAAAGTCTGGTTGGTTTGATTAACGAAATTGACGCCATCGTCGATCACCAGTTTAAAGCGCGGATCGTCGTAGCTACCAGCGTTATGGTTGGGTAGATACTGACGGCAGAACGACACGACACTCGCATCGATTTCCACCATCGTGATTGACTCAACGTTTTTATGTCGGGTCACTTCACGCAGCATGGCACCGTCGCCGCCGCCGATAATCAGCACATGTTTCGCGTGACCGTGGGCCAGTAGCGGAACATGGGTCATCATCTCATGATAGATAAACTCGTCGCGCTCGGTGGTTTGTACTACGCCATCCAGCGCCATTACGCGGCCAAATGCAGCGTTCTCAAAAATGATCAGATCCTGGTGATCGGTCTTTTCATGATACAGAACGTTATCTACCGCAAAGTACTGCCCAAACTGGTCGTGTAGCGTTTCATGCCACTGTTTTTTTTCGGCCATGGGTTGATACCTCCTTTGTTAACACCCGTAAAAAAAGGGCGCAACATAATAGCTAACATTGACCGCGGATGCACGGTCAATATTTCTACAAAAAGGTATCAGGGATTATTTGACGTAGGCAAGCAGGCTTAAGGAATCGCGAGCCAGGGCTTTGCACTTTTTAGCGACGGGAATGCCAATGCCGCTGAGATCGCGGTAGCTGTCTTCACCGAGGGTTTTCATGTCGAAGGTGTCGTAATTACTGAGATCCCACTGGTTTTGCTGGGCGAAAAAGACCAGTGCGCGACGAATTTGCCCGTTAGGTAAGTTCTGGTAACCACAATCGTTCTTCAGAAAGACAAAAACTGCCGTTAAATCGGCCATATCTTCGGCTTCAGACTCGCTGAGCGCGTAACTGTTTGCGCAGACGGCCATCAGGCTGCCGAATAACACTGTTCTGAAAAACGTCTTCATTGCTTCTACCAGGGGCTTAAAGAAGATAAACGTTAGCACACTGCGAGCGAGGCGACGACCATTATTGTCGATTAAATTGTGTCTGCGGCTTGACCTTCCCGTAAGGGGAAGGACTATGCTCAACGTTTGATTTTGTTTCGCCTGCTTAAGAATAAGGAAATAACTATGCAACGTCGTGATTTCTTAAAATATTCCGTCGCGCTGGGCGTGGCTTCAGCCTTACCGCTGTGGAGCCGCGCAGTATTTGCGGCGGAACGCCCAACGTTACCGATCCCTGATTTGCTCACGACCGATGCCCGTAATCGCATTCAGTTAACTATTGGCGCAGGTCAGTCCACCTTTGGCGAGAAAACTGCAACTACCTGGGGCTATAACGGCAATCTGCTGGGGCCGGCGGTGAAATTACAGCGCGGCAAAGCGGTAACGGTTGATATCTATAACCAACTGACGGAAGAGACGACGTTGCACTGGCACGGGCTGGAAGTACCGGGTGAAGTCGACGGCGGCCCGCAGGGAATCATTCCGCCAGGTGGCAAGCGCTCGGTGACGTTGAACGTTGATCAACCTGCCGCTACCTGCTGGTTCCATCCACATCAACATGGCAAGACCGGGCGACAGGTGGCGATGGGGCTGGCTGGTCTGGTGGTGATTGAAGATGACGAGATCCTGAAATTAATGTTGCCAAAACAGTGGGGTATCGATGATGTTCCGGTGATCGTTCAGGATAAGAAATTTAGCGCTGACGGGCAGATTGATTATCAACTGGATGTGATGACCGCCGCCGTGGGCTGGTTTGGCGATACGTTGCTGACCAACGGTGCAATCTACCCACAACACGCTGCCCCGCGTGGTTGGCTGCGCCTGCGTTTGCTCAATGGCTGTAACGCCCGCTCGCTCAATTTCGCCACCAGCGACAATCGCCCGCTGTATGTGATTGCCAGCGACGGTGGTCTGCTACCTGAACCGGTGAAGGTGAGCGAGCTTCCCGTGCTGATGGGCGAGCGTTTTGAAGTGCTGGTGGAGGTTAACGACAACACCCCCTTTGACCTGGTGACGCTGCCGGTCAGCCAGATGGGAATGGCGATTGCGCCTTTTGATAAGCCGCATCCGGTAATGCGGATTCAGCCGATTGCTATTAGTGCCTCCGGTGCTTTGCCAGACACATTAAGTAGCCTGCCAGCATTACCTTCGCTGGAAGGGCTGACGGTACGTAAGCTGCAACTCTCTATGGACCCGATGCTCGATATGATGGGGATGCAGATGCTGATGGAGAAATATGGCGATCAGGCGATGGCCGGGATGGATCACAGCCAGATGATGGGGCATATGGGGCATGGCAATATGAATCATATGAACCACGGCGGGAAGTTCGATTTCCACCATGCCAATAAAATCAACGGTCAGGCGTTTGATATGAACAAGCCGATGTTTGCGGCGGCGAAAGGGCAATACGAACGTTGGGTTATCTCTGGCGTGGGCGACATGATGCTGCATCCGTTCCATATCCACGGTACGCAGTTCCGTATCTTGTCAGAAAATGGCAAACCGCCAGCCGCTCATCGCGCGGGCTGGAAAGATACCGTTAAGGTAGAAGGTAATGTCAGCGAAGTGCTGGTGAAGTTTAATCACGATGCACCGAAAGAACATGCTTATATGGCGCACTGCCATCTGCTGGAGCATGAAGATACGGGGATGATGTTAGGGTTTACGGTATAAAAAGACCGTATTCGGAAATATGCCCGGATCTCTCCGGGCATTATGGTTACTTCACATCATCCGGCAGCGCATAAGCCACAATATAGTCGCCCATCTTCGTACCAAATGAACCGTGACCGCCTGCGGAGATCACCACATACTGCTTACCATTCACTTCATAGGTCATTGGCGTAGCCTGACCACCCGCTGGTAAACGGCCCTGCCACAGTTTTTCACCGTTGCTCATGTTGTAAGCGCGCAGGTAGTTATCTGCCGTAGCGGCGATAAACAGTACGTTACCCGCTGTGGAGATTGGCCCGCCCAGCATCGGCATACCCATATTGAACGGCACCGGAACCGGCATCGGGAACGGCATACTGTCCTGCGGCGTACCAATACGTTTCTTCCACACCACTTCATTGGTTTTCAGATCCAGCGCCGAGATATAACCCCATGCTGGCTGTTTACATGGTAGACCAAACGGTGAGAGGAACGGGTTGAGCGTGACACCATACGGTACACCGTACTGTGGCTGAATGCCGGATTCCGTACCCGTGCCTTTGGCATCTTTCGGCTGCTCCATCGGGTTGCCAGGACCGCGCGGGATCAGTTTCGAAACAAACGGCAGTGCCATTGGGTTGGCAATTGCCACTTCACGATTCGGATCAACGGAAATCCCGCCCCATTCGAACATCCCCAGGTTGCCCGGGAAGACCAGCGTACCCTGTTCAGATGGCGGTGTGAAAATGCCTTCATAGCGCATCTGATGGAACATCACACGGCACACCAGCTGGTCAAACATGGTGGCTCCCCACATATCCGCACCGCTCAAATCTTTCGTCGGACGGAAGCTCAGTTCAGAAAACGGTTGAGTTGGGGTTACGTAATCGCCTTCGGCAGCACCTTGGGGAACCGGTTTTTCCGGGGCCGGAACCACCAGTTCACCATTACGACGATCGAGCACAAAAATGTTGCCGGTTTTCGCTGGAGCATAAATGACCGGAACCTTTTGACCGTTAACGGTGATGTCCGCCAGCGTCGGCTGTGCCGGAAGATCCATATCCCACAGGTCGTGATGAACGGTCTGGTAGCTCCACGCCAGTTTCCCGGTAGTGGCATTCAGCGCCAGAATCGAGCTGGCATAACGTTCCTGTTCCGGTGTGCGGTTACCGCCCCAGATATCCGGCGTGGTCACGCCCATCGGCAGATAGACCAGATCCAGCTTCGCGTCATAGGCCGCTGGTGCCCACGAGTTTGGTGAGTTAAAGGTAAAGGTGTGTTCGTCAGACGGGATTGCGTTCGGATCTTTCGCGCCCGGATCAAAAGCCCACAGCAGCTCCCCGGTGTTGACATCAAAACTACGGATCACGCCAGACGTTTCGCGGGTTGAGAAGTTATCGGTGACTGAACCGGCCATCACGATGGTTTTATCGGTGATAATCGGCGGCGAAGTCGGCTCATACAGACCCGGCTTGGTGTCCGGCATATTGCTTTGCAGATTGAGCACGCCTTTATTAGCGAAGGTTTCGCACAGCTTGCCGTTTTCAGCGTTAATCGCAATCAGGCGACCATCATTGACCGGAAGAATGATACGACGCGGGCAATCCGCCATCACTTCTGGCGAGGCCGTTTCTGCTTTGGCTTCATGATAAGAGACGCCACGGCAGGTTACGTGCTGGAAAGACTCGTTGGTTTTCAGTTCAGGATCGTAATGCCATTTCTCTTTGCCGCTGGCGGCATCGAGCGCAAACAGGCGCTGGTGAGCGGTACACAGGTAAAGGGTGTCGCCCACTTTAATCGGCGTCACTTCATTGGTGATTTCGCCCGGATCGTTCGGCTGTTTCACATCGCCTGTACGGAACACCCAGGCTTCTTTCAGGTTATGGACGTTATCGGCGTTAATCTGTTTCAGCGGCGAAAAGCGTTGACCTTCCTGATTGCGACCATACGCAGGCCAGTCCTGATCGGCAACCGGTGAGATGGCTTCGGCAGGTGTGGCATCGGCGCTTAAGGTGCCGTTGATTTCCTGCGGATCGTTAAATCCCGCCCAGGTGAGGATTCCGCCACTAATCAGCAACGCCACCACCAGAGCGGCAACTGCGCCGCTGGCAGGAATGACCAGGCGACGCCAGACAAACGGCAGGATCAGCCAGATGCCGAAGAAGACCAGAATGTCGCTGCGCGGAGTCAGCGCCCAGAAGTCGAAACCAACTTCCCAGACGCCCCAAATCATGGTGCCGAGCAGCAGGGCGGCGTATAGCCAAAGCGCGGCGCGTTTACTGCGCCACAGCATCCAGGCGACGCCGAGCATCACAAGGCCAGCGATAGGGTAGTACCAGGAGCCGCCAATCGCGACCAGCCAGCCTCCGCCAATGAGTAGATACAGCCCGCAAAGCGCTGCAAAAAGGGCTGTTAGCGTGACGAGTAATCGTCGCGAGCCTGTATTGTTAATTGCCATAAAGAGACACCATTTCAATTCATTAATATTTTAGTAGCAATTAATTATAGGTTTTAACATGTGTGATCGTCATCACAATTCGAGCTTTATTAACAGATTCCGCGAATGAATAGTTTTACTGGTATACTGCGTGTCTTGCGCTTTGTTGCGGTGCCAAAACCTGCCCGTGCGAAGTGATTTGTTTTTAAATCATATGGTTAGAGATATGAAACATACTGTAGAAGTAATGATCCCCGAAGCGGAGATTAAAGCGCGTATCGCCGAACTGGGTCGTCAGATTACTGAGCGTTACAAAGACAGCGGCAGCGATATGGTGCTGGTGGGTCTGCTGCGTGGCTCATTTATGTTTATGGCGGACCTGTGTCGTGAAGTTCAGGTATCTCATGAAGTCGATTTTATGACCGCCTCCAGCTACGGTAGCGGCATGTCCACCACCCGTGATGTGAAAATCCTCAAAGATCTGGATGAAGATATCCGTGGCAAGGACGTGCTGATTGTTGAAGATATCATCGACTCGGGTAATACACTGTCGAAAGTGCGTGAGATCTTAAGCCTGCGCGAACCGAAGTCGTTGGCGATTTGTACGCTGCTGGATAAACCGTCCCGTCGTGAAGTGAACGTCCCGGTAGAATTCATCGGTTTCTCGATCCCGGATGAGTTTGTGGTGGGCTACGGCATTGATTACGCACAGCGTTACCGTCATCTGCCGTATATCGGCAAAGTGATTCTGCTGGACGAGTAAGTGTGAAGTTGCCGGATGTGTTGCATCCGGCATGGCATTTTTATTTGTGGTTGGCGTGTTTCAGCTTGAGATTGGAAATCCCGTGACGGTAACGTTGCTCAAGAGTTTCGCGGTTGGTCGCTGTGACATCCAGATCACGCAGCAAGCCGTCGTGAATGCCGTAGGCCCAGCCGTGAATGGTGACTTTCTGCCCGCGTTTCCACGCTGATTGCATAATGGTGGAGTGGCCCAGGTTATACACCTGTTCCATGACGTTCAGTTCACACAAGGTATCCAGACGGCGCTCTTGCGGCATTTCGCCGAGCAATGAGCTATGTTTGAACCAGATATCACGGATATGCAGCAGCCAGTTGTTGATAAGCCCCAGTTCCGGGTTTTCAACTGCGGCTTGTACGCCGCCGCAACCGTAGTGGCCACAGATAATAATGTGTTCAACTTCGAGTACATCCACTGCATACTGAACCACGGAAAGGCAGTTCAGGTCAGTGTGAATGACCAGGTTAGCAACATTACGGTGAACAAAGAGTTCGCCCGGCTCAAGACCGGTTAAACGTTCTGCAGGAACGCGACTGTCGGAACATCCAATCCATAGAAAGCGCGGTTTTTGCGCTTGTGCCAGTTTCTCAAAAAACCCGGGATCCTCTTCCACCAGCATTTTTGACCATAGTGCATTGTTGCTGATGAGTGTATCTATGTCTTTCATGGAGGTTAACGACCTGTAACCAAATAATTACGTTTGGCTAATATAGGGCAACTCCGGGACGATTTAAACCACAGATAAAGTGTAAGAACGTAAGGTAAGTAAAAATTTATGACCATTGCACTGGAACTTCAACAGCTTAAAAAAACCTATTCAGGCGGCGTTCAGGCGCTTCGTGGAATAGATTTGCAGGTCGAATCGGGTGATTTTTATGCACTTCTCGGGCCGAACGGGGCCGGGAAATCGACCACTATCGGTATTATCAGCTCTCTGGTAAATAAAACCTCCGGGCGGGTCAGCGTATTTGGTTACGATCTCGAGAAGGATGTCGTGAACGCTAAACGTCAGTTGGGACTGGTGCCGCAGGAATTTAACTTCAACCCGTTTGAAACCGTACAGCAAATTGTGGTGAATCAGGCAGGGTACTACGGTGTGGAGCGCAAAGAAGCGTACATCCGCAGCGAAAAGTATCTTAAACAGCTCGATCTATGGGGGAAACGCAACGAACGTGCGCGCATGTTATCTGGCGGGATGAAGCGCCGTTTAATGATTGCCCGTGCGTTAATGCATGAACCTAAACTACTGATTCTCGACGAACCGACCGCAGGCGTGGATATCGAACTTCGCCGCTCAATGTGGGGCTTTTTGAAGGATTTAAACGACAAAGGCACCACCATCATTCTCACCACACACTACCTGGAAGAAGCAGAAATGCTGTGCCGCAATATCGGCATTATTCAACACGGTGAGCTGGTGGAAAATACCTCGATGAAGGCGCTGCTGGCGAAGCTGAAATCAGAAACCTTTATTCTCGATCTCGCACCGAAAAGCCCGTTACCGAAGCTCGATGGCTATCAGTATCGACTGGTCGATACCGCGACGCTGGAAGTTGAAGTGCTGCGTGAGCAGGGGATCAACAGCGTATTTACGCAGTTAAGTGAGCAGGGCATTCAGGTATTAAGTATGCGTAACAAAGCTAACCGTCTGGAAGAGCTGTTTGTTTCACTGGTTAATGAAAAACAAGGAGATCGCGCATGATGCATCTTTACTGGGTGGCGCTAAAAAGCATCTGGGCGAAAGAGATCCATCGCTTTATGCGTATCTGGGTGCAGACGCTGGTGCCGCCAGTCATCACCATGACCCTTTACTTTATTATTTTCGGTAACCTGATTGGTTCGCGTATTGGCGATATGCATGGCTTCAGCTACATGCAGTTCATTGTACCGGGGCTGATCATGATGTCGGTGATCACCAACGCCTACGCTAACGTCGCGTCATCATTTTTTGGTGCCAAGTTCCAGCGTAATATTGAAGAGCTGCTGGTAGCGCCGGTTCCGACTCACGTCATTATTGCCGGATATGTCGGCGGTGGCGTGGCGCGAGGTCTGTTTGTTGGCATTCTGGTGACGGCAATTTCACTGTTTTTTGTGCCGTTTCAGGTGCATTCGTGGGTATTTGTCGCTTTAACGCTGGTGCTCACGGCGGTGTTGTTCTCCCTTGCGGGTTTGCTGAACGGCGTGTTTGCCAAAACGTTCGATGACATCAGCCTGGTGCCAACCTTTGTGTTAACGCCACTTACGTATTTGGGCGGGGTCTTTTACTCACTGACTTTGTTGCCGCCGTTCTGGCAAGGGCTGTCGCACCTGAACCCAATCGTTTATATGATCAGTGGTTTCCGCTACGGCTTCCTCGGTATCAATGATGTTCCGCTGGTCACTACCTTTGGCGTACTGGTGGTCTTTATTGTGGCGTTTTATTTGATCTGTTGGTCGCTGATCCAACGTGGACGTGGTTTGCGTAGCTAAGGCTATTTCCTCTCCTCTGGATTTGGGGGAGAGGAGTTTTGACGGCTATCACCCTTTATCAACAATGGTCAGGGTAGACTGATTTTCGGCTAAGGAGGAAGGCGATGTTAGGTTGGGTAATTACCTGTCACGATGACCGGGCGCAAGAGATACTGGATGCGCTGGAGAAAAAACATGGGGTGCTTCTTCAGTGCCGGGCCGTGAATTTTTGGCGCGGATTAAGCTCTAATATGCTCAGCCGCATGATGTGCGATGCTCTGCATGAAGCGGACTCTGGTGAAGGTGTCATCTTCTTAACCGATATAGCCGGAGCGCCGCCGTACCGCGTGGCTTCATTATTAAGCCACAAACACTCCCGTTGCGAAGTGATTTCTGGCGTCACGTTACCGTTAATTGAGCAGATGCTGGTCTACCGTGAAACGTTATCCAGCGCAGAGTTTCGCGAGCGTATTGTCGAACTGGGTGCGCCGGAGGTGAGTAGTCTTTGGCACCAGCAACAAAAAAATCCGCCTTTCGTCCTCAAACATAATTTGTATGAGTATTAACCCGCGATTCTGATGACGCTTTTGCTACAATAAACGCGTTGTTTCACCCTCGGTTATTTTTTCATGTACAAACAAGCTGTTATTCTCCTGCTGATGCTGTTTACCGCAAGCGTCAGTGCCGCGTTACCTGCCCGTTATATGCAAACCATCGAAAATGCTGCGGTCTGGGCGCAAATTGGCGACAAGATGGTGACCGTGGGGAATATTCGGGCCGGGCAAATCATTGCCGTGGAGCCCACTGCCGCAAGTTATTACGCATTTAATTTTGGCTTTGGTAAAGGGTTTATCGATAAAGGGCATCTCGAGCCGGTTCAGGGGCGACAAAAAGTTGAAGATGGTTTGGGTGACCTCAACAAGCCGCTGAGTAATCAGAACTTAATAACCTGGAAAGATACGCCGGTCTACAACGCGCCGAGTGCGGGCAGTGCGCCGTTTGGGGTACTGGCGGACAATTTGCGCTACCCAATTTTGCATAAAATGAAAGACAGGTTAAATCAAACCTGGTATCAGATCCGTATTGGCGATCGGCTGGCCTATATCAGCGCGCTGGATGCCCAACCCGATAATGGCCTGCCGGT
Organism: Escherichia sp. WS1450; assembly: GCF_046487395.1. Lineage (NCBI taxonomy): Bacteria > Pseudomonadati > Pseudomonadota > Gammaproteobacteria > Enterobacterales > Enterobacteriaceae > Escherichia > Escherichia sp. WS1450. The sequence goes on along the minus strand of NZ_JBJQJO010000007.1, from coordinate 76,672 downwards.
GCTAACCTATCACCATATTCTGCGCGACGAAGAAAACACCCGTTTTCGCCATACTTCGACGACCACCTCGGTACGCGCTTTCAATAACCAGATGGCCTGGCTGCGCGACAGGGGATACACGACACTGAGTATGGTGCAGCTGGAAGGTTACGTGAAGAATAAGATCAATCTCCCTGCGCGAGCGGTGGTGATTACCTTTGATGATGGCCTCAAATCGGTGAGCCGCTATGCGTATCCTGTGTTGAAACAATATGGCATGAAGGCGACGGCGTTTATTGTTACCTCGCGCATCAAACGTCACCCGCAGAAGTGGGACCCAAAATCGCTGCAATTTATGAGCGTTTCTGAACTTAACGAAATTCGCGATGTATTTGATTTCCAGTCACATACCCATTTTTTGCATCGTGTGGATGGTTATCGCCGACCCATATTACTGAGCCGTAGTGAGCATAATATTCTGTTTGATTTTTCACGTTCACGCCGCGCTCTGGCGCAATTTAATCCGCATGTCTGGTATCTTTCGTATCCGTTTGGCGGCTTTAATGACAAAGCCGTGAAGGCAGCAAACGATGCCGGATTTCACCTGGCGGTGACAACCATGAAAGGCAAAGTAAAACCGGGGGATAATCCGTTGTTACTAAAACGACTTTATATCTTAAGAACGGATTCGCTGGAGACGATGTCGCGGCTGGTGAGTAACCAGCCGCAGGGATAACAATCAAGCAACCTGTACCGGAATGGCTTTCGCGGTACGTTTCATTTCATTGTCGCCTTCAAAATAGGCGACGTTGGGTCGCCAGGTGCGAGCTTCTTCATCTGGCATAGTAACGAAGCTGGCGATGATGACAATATCGCCGACGCTGGCGCAGTGGGCCGCCGCACCGTTAACGGAAATAATTCTCGAACCGCGTTCTGCCGCGATGGCATAGGTGGAGAAACGCTTGCCGTTGGTCACATTCCAGATATCAATGGCTTCGTTTTCGAGAATACCGGCTGCGTCAAGAAAATCCTGGTCAATGGCGCAAGAACCTTCATAGTGCAGGTCCGCATGAGTCACTTTCACGCGGTGGAGTTTGCCCTGCAGCATCGTGCGAATCATAACTTCTACCTTTCTACCCTGTCGTTAACGAAGCAGGCGATGCCTGCTTTGAGGAAATTCTCACGCAGTATTGCCCGATTTTTGTTTAGTGTCTACTCATCTGACGGCATTTGCATCAGCAGTTTGCGTACCGTGCCGAAGCGTGCCATGTAACGCCTGTAACCAATTGAAATTTCTCTGAACGCTGCTCGGTAAACAATAAAGAGGCGGCTGACGACGGCGCGCTTTGACTGGATACTGCCTTCACGCAAGACAACACGGAAGGCAGGGAAGATGGATGCACCGAGTACCACACCGCATGACGCGGTATTTAAACAATTTTTAATGCATGCGGAAACGGCTCGTGACTTTCTGGATATCCATTTGCCAGCGGAGCTACGCGAACTGTGTGACCTCGACACGCTGCATCTTGAGTCGGGGAGTTTTATTGAGGAAAGCCTGAAAGGGCACAGCACTGACGTGCTCTATTCCGTGCAAATGCAGGGTAATCCCGGTTATTTGCATGTGGTGATTGAACATCAAAGCAAGCCGGATAAGAAAATGGCCTTTCGCATGATGCGTTATTCTATTGCTGCCATGCACCGGCATCTGGAGGCGGATCACGATAAGCTGCCGCTGGTGGTGCCGATTCTGTTTTATCAGGGCGAGGCCACACCTTATCCGCTCTCAATGTGCTGGTTTGATATGTTTTACTCGCCGGAGCTGGCGCGACGCGTTTACAACAACCCTTTCCCGCTGGTGGATATCACCATCACACCGGATGACGAAATCATGCAGCATCGGCGGATTGCGATTCTCGAACTACTGCAAAAACATATTCGCCAGCGCGACTTAATGTTATTGCTGGAGCAACTGGTCACGCTGATTGACGAAGGGTACACTAGCGGAAGTCAGTTAGTTGCCATGCAAAACTATATGCTGCAACGCGGTCATACTGAACAAGCGGATTTGTTTTATGGTGTGCTGAGAGACAGGGAAACGGGAGGGGAGTCTATGATGACGCTGGCGCAGTGGTTTGAAGAGAGGGGAAGACAGGAAGGAAGACAGGAGGTAAGACAAGAGGTAAGACAAGAGGTAAGACAAGAGGTAATACAGGAAGTAACACAGGAAGTAAGTCAGGAATTCGCCCAGCGTCTTCTGAGTAAAGGAATGTCTCGGGAAGACGTTGCAGAGATGGCAAATTTACCCCTTGCCGAGATTGATAAGCTGATTAACTAAGTTGTCTGCATTATCAGTTATAGCCAGATAATTGTTATTGTTAACTGACCAGATAATTAAGGGAACATATGGAAATAAAGACACGGAGAGAAACCAGGCAGACGTTGGCGCAGTGGTTTGAAGAGAAGGGATTTCAGAAGGGATTTCAGAAGGGATTTCAGAAGGGATATAAAGAGGGACTCCGGAAGGTAAGGCTGGCCCAGCGTCTTCTGAGTAAAGGAATGTCTCGGGAAGACGTTGCAGAGATGGCAACTTTATCTCTTACAGAGGTTGATAAGCTAATTAACTCTAACTAAGTTGTCTACGATATGAATAATTTCTTACAGATGACGTGGCAATGAATAACTGGCGCCATCAGCCGTAGCGCCAGTTAAATATTACACCAGCTCGACTATTTTGTTGTCGATCAGGCGGGCATCGCCAAGCCAGGCGGCTACCAGAATCACTGCACGTTTGCTGTTTTCAGAGACCTCCAGCAAGGTGTCGGCATCACGAATCTGAATATCATCGGCGCGGAAGCCTTTTTCATTCAGTTCTTGCCCGGCAATAGTAATAATTTCATCGAGATCCCGTTCGCCAGCCTGCAATTTGTCGGCAATCGAACTTAAAACCTTGTACAGACCAGGCGCAATTTTGCGTTGTTCCGCCGTCAGATAACCGTTACGGGAACTCAGCGCCAGACCGTCTTTGGCGCGCATAATTGGCACACCGACAATCTCAATATCAAAGCCCATATCAGCAACCATTTTGCGGATCAGCGCCAGTTGCTGAAAATCTTTTTCACCGAAGCAGGCGATGTCCGGCTGGACCAGATTGAACAGCTTGCTGACGATAGTCGAAACGCCGCGAAAATGTCCCGGACGGCTGGCACCTTCCAGCATGGTAGAAAGACCGGGAACATCAACATAGGTGTGGGTTTCTGTACCGTTCGGGTAGATCTCTTTTACCGAAGGGGCGAAAACTAAATCCACTTTGCGCTTGTTCAGCTTTTCGCAGTCCTCTTGCAAGGTCCGTGGATAACGTGCCAGATCTTCCGGGCGGTCGAACTGCATCGGGTTAACGAAAATACTGACGACGACCACATCGGCGCGGGCTTTGGCTTCGTCGACCAGCTTCATATGGCCGTCGTGCAGGTTACCCATGGTGGGCACCAGCGCCACGCGCTTACCTTCCATACGCAGGCGGCGGATTTGCTGACGCAGCAGCGGCAGGGTTTCGATAATTAACACAACGTCACTCCTTAATGGAAACTGTGTTCTTCGCCCGGATAAACGCCGGACTCCACTTCAGCCATATACTGCCGCACAGCCGCGCGGATGTCGCCCGTTTCGGCGAGGAAATTTTTGGCGAATTTAGGAATATGACCGCCGGTAATGCCGAATGCGTCGTGCATCACGAGAATTTGCCCGTCAGTGACGTTGCCTGCGCCAATACCGATAACCGGGATCGCCAGTGCTTCGGTAATACGTTTTGCCAGTTCAACCGGCACGCACTCCAGTACCAGCAGTTGTGCCCCAGCAGCTTCTAAAGCTAATGCATCGCTGAGCAGTCGATCGGCCGCTTCATCGCCGCGCCCCTGGACTTTGTAGCCACCGAAAATATTTACTGACTGTGGGGTTAGGCCTAAATGACCACAAACCGGAACGGCACGTTCGGTCAGCATTTGTACGGTTTCTACCAGCCACTCACCGCCCTCAATTTTGACCATGTTGGCACCGGCACGCATGACAGTCGCGGCGTTTTCAAAGGCTTGTTCTGGTGTGGCATACGCCATAAACGGCAGGTCAGCCAGCAACAGGCAGTTTGGCGCACCTCGACGTACGGCGGCAGTGTGGTAGGCGATATCGGCAACGGTTACTGGCAGAGTGGAATCGTGGCCCTGAACGGTCATGCCCAGTGAATCGCCGACCAGCATCACGTTAAGCCCTTCATCGGCAAACAGTTTTGCGAAGCTATAGTCGTAAGCAGTGATGGTCGCGAAACGTTTTTTATCCTGCTTGCATTTCTGCAATGAAGCAATAGTGGTTGGTTTCATAACGTATCCTGATAAGTAATGTCGTGCTGTCTGGCATTTTATCAGTCACATTTGTGGGGGCAATGATTTATCAATTGCAGCACCGCCAGATGATGGCGGTGCGGTTAAACCTGTTACTCGTAGGTGACCTGGAATGTACTGGTAGCCTTAAATCCGCCGGGTTTCACAGTTGCATTACCATCGCGTTTTAATGTTGCCTGAAATTTCAGGTCCTGGGTTGTAGTACGACCGTTGGCATTAGGATAATCTGGGTTATAAATTCCATTGTTTTCTCCAGGATCATCTTCAGTATCGTTATAGCTTGATGTCTCATCATTTGGCTTAAGCGTGAAATTTTGTGAATTTTTGCTGTTGGGTAACCCTTCAATAAGTACTCCGGCACCTTTTGCATCATCGGTTCCTGTCAAAGTATTACCAAGCAACAGAAGATTATTCACTCCTACTACATTAGATTTTAGTTTTGTTTTAATACTGCTTATACGAACACAATTTTGCAGCGAGATCTGAAAATTAACAGGTGTTGCAGAATCTGAGGTGATCTGTCCAACAGTATATTCCCCGAGATTTACGGTTGATCGCGTTACGCTCTCACCCAAAAGGATAGACGTAAAGCATGTTGGCAGTTGGATATTGATGTCTGTTAAATTAAAATCAATTTTTAGCATCTTAGATGCACTTACATTTGGAACCCCTGGCCCTTCATTTGCGAATGAATACAAATAATCACCAGTATGTTTTAATTGCACGTTAGTATTTGGAGCAGGGTTAAAACTGCTGTCGGTATAGAATTCCACCGTGGCATCGTGCAAAAGACCTCCGACTGCTTGATACCTGGAAGTATTACATTGACCTCGTATATAATCACCCGTAATAGAAAATTGTACAGTGTGCCAGCCATCGTCTCCAACGTATATATCTGGAGAGCTTGAGCGAAGTTCATACGACCAGAATCTATTGAGCATTAACGTATAATATAGACCGGTTACATTAGTTTCATATAATCTGTGCCCATCTGCCATTTTTCCTGAGTCAACCATGTTATGCCGGACAGTAATTGGCATACCGCTGGAATTATTTTTTGAAGTACAATATACAAACCCACGGCTACTTGATGTGTCCAGTTCACTCCAATATAATTTTATTTTTGCATTGGTCGGTGTGGTGGATGTTGGATTATAAAATACAATATTGTTTACTCCACCAACCGGATAGGAAAATGATATTAGTTTATCGCCTGATGGGCCATTAAGGTTTCCTACGCCAGCATCGTCACCGACCATAAAAGTAAGATTTTCAGCATTTACATTATTAATGCTGGCTGTGATAATCCATAAAAAAAGAAAGTATCGGAACGCTGACTTCATCTTATCACTCCTTTGAAAAAATAATATTTGTAGATGCGTTATGTCTGGCATTTATTGATAATAAATATCAACTAATACATTGCTGGTGACAAATCCTGCACCAACGGGAAGTAACGGATCAATTTTTTGCATTCGTGTATAAAATTGCCACGATGAATTATTCATGTTTGCAGAGGCAACTGGCCAGACTGTGCGAAACTGCCCTGTTGGTGACAGCACATTCACTGTGTCCGATGACTGATTATTTTGGCTAAAAATCACGATTCCTACATTTTGTGCACCGCCGACATGATTATTGGCGAATATCTGTTGGCTACCAGTGGCCATTACACCACTGACAGGTTTAAATTCTATATGCAACTGGCTTGATGTTGTGCCAGCGGAGGGGCAATCTTTTACTGTCACAGTAAAGGTCTTTCCGCCTGGATAATTATCTTCCGCACTAACATTACTGGCAAAATATCCCACTCCAACAGTGCCAAGGTTAACCAACCCCTGGTTGCTGATTTCGCTTTGACAAGTTCTGTTTTCAACAGTGGTCATAACGTTTAGGCCAATGTTATCCGTGATGGCTATAGAAAACGTGCTGAATAATAATAAGCTCAGAGTAATGCTTGCAAATATCCCATAATGTAATGATTTCATCTGCATTATTATTATCCTTTTATTCGTAGGTGAAATTGAATGTCGCAAGTGCTTTAAAATTACCTGCTCTTCCTGAACCTGGTCGGGTTTCGCGAAGTGCTACCGTCATCTCAAGTTCCGGTTTTGTTAATCCCTCTCCCCAGGAAATCTTTTTAGAACCATCTGGGGGAATAAATTCAGTGTCAGAGGCATTTCGAAGTTTAATCCCCATAGCAATATATTCTGTGGTGGATGAATTATCTGAAGTTAATGGAGAAATTAAATAGGGTAACTCTACTGAAGGATTCCCTGCCAGCGATGTCGTAATCTTGCCTATGTTACCATCACAATTAGCGACCAGTTTAAAGTCGGCTTGTGCTTCTGGCATCTTGTTTATGATTTTATCCAGAGCAACATTTAATATCCGTAGCGTGTACTGATTATTGCCATCAGCGGTGACGCGTGTCCCTTCCAGAGTGATATTACATGTCGTGCCTTTGATTGTGGCAACAAAATCAACATTAATATCTTGTGCCAGTGCGCCGGGCAGTAAAAAAATGCCTGCCAGGAGTACTATTTTATACCGTGTGTTTTTTATCATTGTCATCTCTCTTTCGTATTATTGGAGCTGGCAAAGAATATTATTGAGAATAATCGTTTGCTGGATTTTCTCCGATGTCACATTGGGTTGCTGGTACTGCGCAATACAGGTTTTGGGCATGCTGGCTTCCAGCCAGGTGATTTTTATCGTGCCCTGCTGCTGAATACCGCGAACAAATGCCTGCCCGCCCTGCCCAACGTTGCCAATGATTGCATTTGTTTCATCATGAATATCGGCGGCGAAGGGGATACCTTTTCCGTCACTGCGTTTGATATTCATAATCGCAGATTGTCCCTGATTGGTTTCAAAACCAGCAAAGATAACCGAGCCCTGGCGTGGTACGGCAACCGTACTGGTGCTCTTCATTTCGATGTCGTTTTCCAGGTTTTCAGTGTCCAGAGCAATTTTGTTTTCCTGGTATGGTGAAAGAGCACTGGTTACGCCATATCCCCAACGGTCAACGGTATTGTTGCCGTAGTTAATACGCGCCCCTTTTGCACCCGGTGCTTTAACCAAAGCAATGGTGTCATTATCACTGAAACTGTCGTTGCTGAACGTCAGTCCTCCGCTGTGCAACACAAATCCACCATCTGTATTAACGGAGTACTGGCGGTTATTATCGCTGGTAGCAGAGACTGACCCAGCTAGCGTTCCCCATGGCGATTCATAGCTGGCATAACCCCCGATGTTGCTGAGATCTTTGCCGGTTTTATTCATCCCATAACCCGCGTTCACGCTATAGCTCACGCGGTTATCGTTGCTATAACCGCTACTGCTCATGTTGAACTGATTATTACCATCCATATTGGTACTAAGTTGTGTATCAATACTTTGGAAACCGGAATCACGGTGCTCCGTACCCATCAGTTTTTCGATAGGTATCGAAAAACTGAGGTAAATACTGTTTTCTGTTTGGCTGTACTCATCCCAGGATCGTTGAGCGCTGATACTGTAGCTTCCCCATGAAGCGCTGTTACTGTAGCCGACCGAATAGTTGCTACGGCTCTTACTGCCCCCCCAGTAATCAGACCAGCTTCCAGAGGTATAGAACGAGCCATAATCATCCTTCCCAAAGCGTAGCGGTTGGTTAATGCTTACGGTGAACTGGTTTTTCATGCGCCCGTAGTTGCGCATAGTTTTGGGATCAAGATCCTGAGTGGGATGTTCAACTTCATCAATAAGTGTTAATGCATCATTCAGGCCCAGATAGTCCTGCGTGGAGTAGCGGTAAGCCGCGATGTTTAATGATGTATCTGTCAGGTCAAAAAATTTGTTCCAGGAGATGCGATAGCTTTGCCCCTGGTACCTTTTATCATCCGGTATATCGACACTGGAGTGGGTGACATCGAAGGAAATTGCGCCGACAGAAGTATTCATCCCAATGCCAAGTAAGCCTGCAGCATAATGATTATCTGTGACCTGAAAACCAGTATAGCCAGTGAACAGGTTACTTAAACCACGGTAATAGGTCGCTTGTAGTAAGTTTGGTTCATGATGCAAGTCGTCTTTATTAATTTGCCCGCCGCTGATATCCCAGCGAGAAACACCCGGGCGCAGCATTTGAATTACTGAAGAAAATGGCTGAGAAAATGTACGCTTGCTGCCATCAGCTTCTTCAATGGTTACGATAAGATCGCTGCCATACCCTGACGGACTGAGATCATCAATGACAAAAGGTCCCGGTGGAACAGTGGTTTCATAAATTTTGTATCCACTCTGGGTGATGCTGACTTTGGCGTTAGTATTTGCTACACCACGAATTGTCGGGGCGAAGTTTGCCAATACAGGCGGCAGCATTCGGCTGTCGCTGTATAAGCGAATGCCGCGGATACTAACGGAGTCGAACGTTTCACCTGTGGTGTAGGATTCCCCCATAATGAGCTGCGAGCGAATAGCGGTAATGTCGCGCTGGACGTAGCGATTCATAAACTCAACATTGCTTCCCGCGTCGTTTCTCCAGCTATAGTTACCGCTGCTACGCAGACGCCAGGCCCCTAAATTGACGCCACCATTGAACGATGTATAAACGCTATCATTTGTATAATTTGAATTTTCACTGCGATAAGCGTTGATGTTATAAGACAGCGTAGCCGCGTTAATGCCATTTTCCCAAAGTGATGGGTCCACATAGTTTTGATAATTCTTCATCACCCACGCCTGGGGAACATTGATATCCAGACGTTGTTCAGAGGGGTCATAGCTCACTGAGGATTTAGGTATGGCTAACGACAGGTCAAGACAGTTGCCAAGCGTTTCATCCCGTGGAAGAAGGATAGTATTTTCCTCGTCTGCCGGGGGTGTCTTGATATGCAGTTGTAGTAGATTTTTCAGGGTAATACAGGCTTGAGCATTCTTTTTATCGGGGATCGCGATAAAGGGGATCTCCAGGTTAGCAACAGGTTGCTCGTTAACATAGATGCTAACATCGTAAACACCAGGCAAAGTCGGGTTGCCATCGCTATAGCGGCTAACATCAATACTGGAAGCGTTGCCACCCATTAAAAAGGTAGGGTCATACTCAACGCTTTCGGCTCCGATGGTAGCGCCGCTATACATAATTGAGCAATACATTGCGATACGCGTAAGATTATGGCGTTTAGTCGATGTCGTTGTTTTCATTACATTGGCTTCCTGCTGCATAAGGTCCCTGGTCTTACAAATTGACATCGCCTTCAATTGCGCCGCCAAAATCATTAATCGCGGAGAAATGTACCTTTCCTGACGTTGCTTTCCCGCCTGAACCGCTTATGGTGAAAATCTCTTCGCTTTTCGGTGCAACCATTTTTACATTGAGCGGGTTCGACTTACCGCCAGCGATTAACTCTGCACTGTTGAAAGAGACGTAATAAGGTGTTGGGTTATATACACTCAGGCCAGACTTCCCTTCAGCCCATTTCCATTTCAGGGCTAATGGTGCTTCAGACGGGTTACCGTTTAATCCTGCCGGACGATAGAACAGCTTGATACGGGTACGGAAAGCCAGTTGTAACAGGCTCTGATTCTCTACTTTTGAAGCATCTGGTTTTGGGGGCACTTCCAGCACGTTAAACCAGAATACGCTTTCTTTATCGCTGGGGAGTACGGTACTGCCGGTATACATCAATTTGATGGTTTGACCGCGTTTAGCATCAATACGTGAAACGGGAGGTGTTGCCGTAAATGGTACATTAATGCTTCCTGGCTCAGCGTTATCGTCACCGGTATCCAGCCAGCTTTGTACTAACAGGTGGCTATTGCCTTTATTCTCCAGGCGTACGCTAACGCTTTTTTGATCACTTTTATAAATGACGCGTGTACCGGAAATAACAATATCAGCCATAACAGGCATGCTAAATGCCATACTACTGGCAACACATAATGCGACAATATTCTTTTTATTTAACAAAATATACCATCCATGACATGAATTGTTTTCAAGACAAGGGGGCGACAATAGGTGTCGCACCCTTGTAGTAATTTAAATCACCAACGAATAACTTAATTGTAGGTGATGGTGTAAGCTGTGTTGGTTCTTACATAACCAGCCGTTGCTGGTGTTGAGTCGTCTTCACGAACATAGGAGGCTTTGAAGTCAAAGACTGCAACATTATTGGTTAATGCTTTAGTGTAAGCATCAGATGCGTTATTAATTTTGACTTGTTTAACAGTGGTGCCGTCAATGTTGTGCAGGGCGATATTCACACCAGATGACGGGGTGGTGATGGACATATCGTTATTCAAAGTGCCACGACTGTTACCAAAGAAAACTGAACCGAATGTCAGAGTCGGTTGGCCTCCCGGAGTCGCTTTGCTGCAGTCTACAGTAATGCTAAACGGTTTCGCTTTGGCACCGACAGCAGTTTCAGATACACCAGCGGTAATTTCAGCAACCGTTGCAGTTTGCAGAAGAACCAGGCCATCTTGCTTGCCGCCATCAACTTTTGTTTCACAGGTGTTATCGCTAACCAAGCCACTGATGTTAATCTGACCACCGTCCATATCAGCAGAAGCAGTACCTGCAACCATTGCCAGCATAAGACCAGACAGGGCAAAACCTAATTTTTTAGACATAATAATCCTTGAATTATATTCCATGAGTTTAACTACAATCGGGTGCTTTCAGACAAAGAACCCCGATAGAGAAAAATAGATTGGTTTGTTAATGATGAATGTGAAGATTTACTGAATGTAACATCTGTTCATCACCAAGTGGGATATTGTGCATATTTAAATTTATATATCCACTTAATTCATCTTTAAGTAAAACTTAATGTACAAAGCGGGAAAAATATTGTATGTGAGGCGGAAGGTGTTAACGGGGTATATAATATTAATTATGGTTGTAGCTTAGGGAATATATTAATTGCAATGGGGTAAGGCTATTTTTCGGAATTTATTTATATTCATGAAATCATTAAATCACCATTTGTTTAATTCATGAAATTTATTTATTTTTAATAAATTTCCTAATGCTGTTCCATCAGGAAACACCAGCTCCGGCGCAATTTCAAACAGCGGCCACAGCATAAATCCACGATTCTTCATATCGTAGTGCGGAACGGTCAGGCGTTCGGTATTTATTACTTCATTACCAAATAGCATGATGTCGAGATCCAGTGTGCGCGGCCCCCAGCGTTCCGCTTTACGGACGCGACCTTGTTGTAACTCAATACGTTGTGTGTGGTTGAGTAACTCTTCAGGTGCAAGAGAGGTTTCCAGCGCCACGGCTGCGTTTAAGTAATCGGGTTGATCTTGCGGCCCCAGCGGTGGGGTGCGGTAAAACGAAGAAACGGCAAGAATGTGGCTTTCAGGGATATCGCCTAATGCTTTCAGGGCAGCATTGACCTGCTCCAGCGGAGAGGCCAGATTGCTGCCTATGGCAATATACGCCACTGTCATGCGGTACCCTCACGACGCGGTGCGCGTTTGCGTGGACGACGAGAACGGCGACGCGGTGACGGCTCTTCATCCAGCTCGTTGAGCATCCCTTTTTGATCTGGTGGCGCGGAAACCTGGAACTCACCCCACCATTTCACAAGACGCTGCAGTTCAGCATTACGTTCAACTTCAGCTCGCAAGGCCAACAGGTCATAAGCCGCACGGAACTTAGGATGCTCCAGCAGTTTCCAGGCGCGTTTACCCTGACGTCGGGACATACGCAACTGCAACTGCCAGATATCGCGGGTTAACGTCGTCAGACGTTTCGGGATTGCCAGTGAACGGCAGGCTTCGTCCAGCACGTCGTTCATCGCCAGCGCGAAAGCGTCGTGATAGGTCAGGCCGCTTTCCTGGGCGATCTTCTGTGCCGTCTCCAGCAGAGGGTACCAGAACATGGCGGCAAACAGGAACGCCGGGTTCACGCGCATATCGTTATGGATACGCGTATCGGTATTCTTCAGCACCTGTTCAATGATCCGCTCCATCGGGCTGTCGCCATTTTCCGTGAAGTAGCGGGTAATGGTCGGGAACAGCGGCTGGAACAGGTGATATTCACACAGCAGCTTATAGGTTTCGTAACCGTAGCCCGCTTGCAGCAGTTTCAAAGATTCTTCAAACAGACGTGCCGGTGGAATATCGTTCAGCAGGGTAGCCAGGCGAGGGATCGGTTCTGCGGTTTCAGGACTGATACGCATACCCAATTTGGCGGCAAAACGTACCGCGCGCAGCATCCGTACCGGATCTTCACGGTAGCGCGTTTCCGGGTTACCAATCAGACGGATAACGCCGTCCTTCAGATCCTTCATGCCGCCAACGTAATCACGGACGGTAAAATCCGCTACGCTGTAATACAGGCTGTTGATAGTGAAATCGCGGCGCTGGGCGTCTTCTTCGATGGAGCCGAAAATGTTGTCGCGCAGCAACATACCGTTTTGCCCGCGTTGGGAGGTCGTGCGGTCGCTGACGTTACCTTCGTGATGTCCACGGAAGGTCGCAACTTCGATAATCTCCGGGCCAAACATCACATGAGCCAGACGGAAACGGCGACCCACCAGGCGGCAGTTACGGAACAGTTTACGTACCTGTTCAGGCGTGGCGTTAGTGGTTACGTCAAAATCTTTCGGCTTTTTGCCAAGTAACAGGTCGCGCACGCCGCCGCCAACCAGCCAGGCTTCGTATCCCGCTTTATTGAGCCTGTACATTACCTTCAGGGCATTTTCACTGATATCTTTGCGGGAAATAGCATGCTGCTCACGCGGGATCACCGTCACCTGTGGACGGGCGACTGCCTGTTCAGCCTCGCTTTCCTCGCGGCTTAGCACCTTGCGGCAAAAATTAGCGACTCGGGTAAAAATAGTACACCTCGGTAGTGTCAAACATCATTCAGGACAAAAAAATAGCGGCTAATCATAGCTCAGCATGACGCATTTGAGAATGTTGAATTTACAATTGCCGACTCAGGCACTGCGGTGAGCCGCCAGTTTTTGACGGCTGACTGAAGGATTTGCTCGACGCTGAAATCCTGCCAGTGTGTTTCTACCTGCTGACCCAGAAAATGAAGTGCCGCGATTAACACCGGGCGCGGATCGCCTTTCGGCAACGCAGGCGCATGATTCTGCTTGGAAAGTTTAGCGCCTTGTGTGTTAAGCGCCAGCGGTAAATGAATGTAATCTGGCACTTTCCAGCCAAAAAGCTGGTACAGCGAGATTTGCCGCACTGTCGGTTCGATCAAATCTGCCCCGCGGACAATTTCGCTCACGCCCTGGAAGTGATCATCCACCACCACCGCCAGGTTATAGGCAAACAAACCATCACGGCGATGAATAATAAAATCTTCCCGTGCCAGTTTTTCGTCGGCGTGAATAATGCCTCGCAGCAGGTCAGTAAACTGGGTGACCGGATGCTGCTGGCGGATACGTACTGCGGCGTTGTTTGGTCCATGATGTAATTCCCGGCAATGACCGTCGTAAATACCGCCAATGCTTTGAATACGCGCACGCGTGCAGGTGCAGTAATAACTTAATCCTTGCTCATGTAACCAGGCGAGTGCTTCGCGATAGGCGTGGTGACGTTGCGATTGCCAGAGAACATCGCCGTCCCAGTGCAGGCCGTAATGTTCCAGCTGGCGCAGGATAGTCTCTGCGGCACCGGGAACTTCACGAGGCGGGTCGATATCTTCAATGCGTACCAGCCAGCGACCGTGCCGGGCGCGAGCCTGTAAATAGCTGCCAAGCGCGGCAATCAGAGAGCCAAAATGAAGCTCGCCGGAAGGAGAGGGGGCAAAGCGGCCAATATAGTGTGTGTCTGTCATCTCGTTGAACAAAAAATAAGGCGGGAGCATTTCCCGCCTGTGGTAAACGTGATGGAACGGCTGTAATTAGCCAGCCATTTGTTTTTCGCGAATTTCAGCCAGCGTTTTGCAGTCGATGCACAGATCGGCTGTCGGGCGCGCTTCCAGACGGCGAATACCAATTTCAACACCGCAGGACTCGCAGTAGCCGAAATCTTCGTCTTCCACTTTTTTCAGCGTCTTCTCGATCTTTTTGATCAGCTTACGCTCGCGATCGCGGTTACGCAGTTCGAGGCTGAACTCTTCTTCCTGGGCTGCACGGTCTACCGGGTCCGGGAAGTTGGCTGCTTCATCCTGCATATGTGTAACGGTGCGATCGACTTCATCCCTGAGTTGATTACGCCATGCTTCCAGAATACGACGGAAGTGCGCCAGCTGGGCTTCATTCATATACTCTTCGCCCGGCTTCTCCTGATATGGTTCCACCCCAGCGATGGCGAGAATACTCAGGGACGATGTTTTACGGTTTTGCCCTTCTTGCATGTTGCTTCTCCTTAACACGCACTATCGATCCCCATGTTCGGGGGAAAAATGAGGCCGCTATAAATAGCAGATGCTTTTCCGGATAGCAATTATCTAAACGTAACACTTGACAACTGTGTGAGGAAAAGCGTATTTGCGCACGCGACCAGAATGTAAATTAACCAGTTACTTACTCTACTACAATGTAACCGGTAGTGATTTTTTAAGAGCCATGCCTTCGGCAGAAAGTTCCGCTTTGTAAGCCAGAATTTCTACCCCCCTCTGTTGAGCTTCTGACAATAGTTGCGCGTATTTCTCATCGATGTGGCGCGCGGGTGAAAACCGTGTAATGGCTGAATGCAGCACGGCAAAAAAGATAACCGCACGCTGGCCTTCAGCCGCTACGCTCATCAACTCCCGAAGGTGTTTCTGACCTCGTTCAGTGACCGCATCGGGAAAATATCCCTGTTCGTTTTCCGCTAACGTAACCGATTTCACTTCAATATAGCAGTCTGGACGCGAATCCGCCTGCAACATAAAGTCAATACGGCTGCGTTCTGCGCCGTATTTAACTTCGCTTTTCAGCGAGCTATAGCCTGACAGTTCTGAAATTGATTCATTAAGGATAGCCTCTTTCGTCAACCTGTTAGCCCAAAGCGTATTGACGCAAATAATTGCGCCGCTCTGGCTTTGAGTCAATTCCCAGGTGTGTGGGTATTTCCGTTTGGTGTTGTCTGAAGTCGAATACCAGACGGTATCGCCAGGCGTTGCACAACCGGTCATCGCACCCGTATTCGGGCAGTGTAGCGTTAATTCGCGACCATCGGGTGTGATCACATCGGCTAAAAAACGTTTGTAACGCTGAATTAGCGTCGCGCGCTGTAGAGGGGGAGAAAATTCCATTACGACAATCCTTGTTATTGCGTTAGCGCCCAGCGTTTTAGCGGCGTGTAGCGTGTGCGTCCACGGGCAAACGAGGAGGCGTAAAGGGTGAACTCCGTCACCGTATACGACCAGTTAAAACCTGGCGGCGGGATTGTCACCGCCTCGCTGGCATCGCGCAATAAGGTAATATGTGGATGAAACGGACGATTGCTTTGAAAACAACCGCTGCGGGCAGCCTGTGAACGGAGCATATTCGCCAGCTGGATTAAGCCGCGTGGTGGCTGACGCATCCCTAACCACACCACACGCGAACGCAGCCATTGACCGGCGTCATCAAGCGTGAGTGTGAAACCCGGTTGACGAATCCGCCCGGCTAAAAGAGAAAGCGCCTTCTCTTTCTCGGCGCTCACTTCGCCTAAAAATGCCAGAGTCAGATGCAAATTATCGGCGGCGACCGGACGTCCCGCGTCAGGTGGGAAGTGTGTGGCGCGCCAGTGGATAATCTGTTCGCGGATTTCTGCAGGTAAGTCGATAGCAAAGAACAGCCGTTGCGGTTCAGACATGTGAGGCACTCGGTTATGAATTACCGCGATGCTACAATGTGCAGCGAAGAATGTTAACCCTCTGGAGCGTTTTGTGTCGTCGTTGCCCGTTGCTGCCGTCTTACCTGAATTACTTACCGCTCTCGATTGTGCATCGCAGGTGTTATTAAGTGCGCCGACCGGGGCCGGGAAATCAACCTGGCTGCCGCTGCAACTGCTGGCGCATCCCGGCATTAACGGGAAAATTATCCTTCTGGAGCCGCGTCGTCTGGCGGCGCGTAACGTTGCGCAACGACTGGCGGAGCTGCTTAACGAAAAGCCAGGCGATACCGTTGGCTACCGGATGCGTGCGCAAAACTGCGTCGGGCCGAATACCCGCCTGGAAGTGGTTACCGAAGGCGTGCTGACGCGCATGATCCAACGTGACCCGGAACTGAGCGGTGTTGGATTGGTGATCCTCGATGAGTTTCATGAGCGCAGCTTGCAGGCGGATTTGGCGTTGGCGCTGTTACTCGATGTGCAACAAGGTCTGCGTGATGACCTTAAACTGCTGATTATGTCGGCTACGCTGGACAACGACCGCTTGCAGCAAATGCTGCCAGAAGCGCCCGTCATCATCTCAGAAGGGCGCTCGTTTCCGGTTGAACGCCGTTATTTACCACTGCCCACGCATCAGCGTTTTGACGAAGCCGTTGCGGTAGCCACCGCCGAAATACTGCGTCAGGAAAGTGGATCATTACTGTTATTTTTACCTGGCGTCGGAGAAATTCAGCGCGTGCAGGAACAACTGGCTTCGCGCATCGGCAGTGATGTGTTGCTCTGCCCGCTGTATGGCGCGTTGTCGCTGAACGATCAGCGAAAAGCGATCCTTCCGGCACCGCAAGGGATGCGCAAAGTGGTGCTGGCGACCAATATTGCTGAAACCAGTTTAACCATTGAAGGTATTCGTCTGGTGGTGGATTGTGCCCAGGAGCGTGTGGCGCGTTTTGATCCGCGCACGGGGCTTACGCGACTGATTACTCAACGCGTTAGCCAGGCATCCATGACGCAGCGTGCCGGGCGCGCCGGGCGTCTGGAGCCGGGTATCTGCCTGCATTTAATCGCCAAAGAACAAGCCGAACGCGCCGCGGCGCAAAGTGAACCGGAAATATTACAAAGCGATCTTTCCGGTTTGCTGATGGAATTACTGCAATGGGGATGCAGCGATCCGGCGCAGATGAGCTGGCTGGATCAACCGCCAGCAGTGAATTTACAGGCCGCGAAACGCCTGTTACGGATGCTGGGGGCACTGGACGGTGAACGGCTTAGTGTGCACGGGCAAAAAATGGCGGCGCTGGGTAACGATCCGCGTTTAGCGGCAATGCTGGTTAGCGCGAAGAGCGACGACGAAGCTGCTACCGCGGCAAAAATTGCCGCTATTCTCGAAGAGCCGCCACGGATGGGCAATAGTGACCTGGGCGTGGCGTTTTCGCGCAATCAACCAGCCTGGCAGCAACGTAGTCAGCAACTGTTAAAACGTTTAAACGTACGCGGCGGTGAGGCAGACAGTTCTCTTATCGCGCCGCTACTTGCCGGGGCGTATGCCGATCGCATTGCTCGTCGCCGTGGGCAAGATGGACGCTATCAACTGGCAAACGGCATGGGGGCGATGCTCGATGCCGACGATGCGCTAAGCCGCCACGAATGGTTGATCGCACCGTTATTATTGCAGGGCAGCGCCTCGCCGGATGCGCGGATTTTACTGGCGCTGCCGGTCGATATTGATGAGTTAGTACAACGCTGCCCGCAGCTGGTACAGCAGTCTGACACCGTGGAATGGGATGACGCGCAAGGTACGCTGAAAGCCTGGCGTCGGCTGCAAATCGGTCAGTTGACGGTGAAAGTGCAGCCACTGGCGAAACCGTCAGAAGACGAGTTGCATCAGGCGATGCTTAACGGCATTCGTGATAAAGGTTTAAGCGTGCTCAACTGGACGGCGGAAGCGGAACAGCTACGCTTGCGTTTGTTATGCGCCGCAAAGTGGTTGCCGGAATATGACTGGCCAGCGGTTGATGATGAGAGTTTGTTGGCGACGCTGGAAACGTGGCTACTGCCGCATATGAGCGGCGTGCATTCACTACGCGGCCTGAAATCACTCGACATTTATCAGGCACTACGCGGATTACTTGATTGGGGAATGCAGCAACGTCTGGATAGTGAATTGCCTGCGCATTACACTGTGCCGACGGGAAGCCGGATCGCCATTCGTTATCATGAAGATAATCCGCCCGCGCTGGCGGTGAGAATGCAGGAGATGTTTGGTGAGGCCACCAATCCGACGATCGCCCAGGGGCGCGTGCCGCTGGTGCTGGAGTTGCTTTCCCCTGCCCAAAGGCCGCTGCAAATCACGCGTGATTTGAGCGCCTTCTGGAAAGGAGCGTACCGTGAGGTGCAAAAAGAGATGAAAGGGCGTTATCCCAAACATGTCTGGCCGGACGACCCGGCAAACACAGCACCAACGCGACGAACGAAAAAGTATTCGTGAAGATCAAAGTAAATTTGAGAGATATCTTCTTCTGTCTTGCAACAGAAGAACAGAAAATCGGGCTTTTGCGCCTGAATATTGCGGAGAAAAAGCATGGCCGGGAATGACCGCGAGCCAATTGGACGCAAAGGGAAACCGACGCGTCCGGTCAAACAAAAGGTAAGCCGTCGTCGTTACGAAGATGACGATGATTACGACGATTATGATGACTATGAGGATGAAGAACCGATGCCGCGCAAAGGTAAGGGCAAAGGCAAAGGGCGTAAGCCTCGTGGCAAACGCGGCTGGCTATGGCTGCTGCTAAAACTGGCTATCGTTTTTGCCGTGCTGATCGCCATTTACGGCGTTTATCTCGATCAAAAAATTCGCAGCCGTATTGATGGCAAGGTCTGGCAATTGCCCGCGGCAGTTTATGGCCGGATGGTCAACCTTGAGCCAGACATGACCATCAGCAAGAACGAGATGGTGAAGCTGCTGGAGGCGACCCAGTATCGTCAGGTGTCGAAAATGACCCGTCCTGGCGAATTTACCGTGCAGGCCAACAGCATTGAGATGATCCGCCGTCCGTTTGATTTCCCGGACAGCAAAGAAGGGCAGGTGCGCGCGCGTCTGACCTTTGATGGCGATCATCTGGCAACGATCGTCAATATGGAGAACAACCGTCAGTTCGGTTTCTTCCGTCTTGATCCGCGTCTGATCACCATGATCTCTTCGCCAAACGGTGAGCAGCGTCTGTTTGTGCCGCGCAGTGGTTTCCCTGATTTGCTGGTGGATACTTTGCTGGCGACAGAAGACCGTCATTTCTACGAGCATGATGGGATCAGTCTCTACTCCATCGGACGTGCGGTGCTGGCAAACCTGACAGCCGGACGCACGGTGCAGGGTGCGAGTACGCTGACGCAACAGCTGGTGAAAAACCTGTTCCTCTCCAGCGAGCGCTCTTACTGGCGTAAAGCGAACGAAGCTTACATGGCGCTGATCATGGACGCGCGTTACAGCAAAGACCGTATTCTTGAGCTGTATATGAACGAGGTGTATCTCGGTCAGAGCGGCGACAACGAAATCCGCGGCTTCCCGCTGGCAAGCTTGTATTACTTTGGTCGCCCGGTAGAAGAGCTAAGCCTCGACCAGCAGGCGCTGTTAGTCGGTATGGTGAAAGGGGCGTCCATCTACAACCCGTGGCGTAACCCGAAACTGGCGCTGGAGCGACGTAATCTGGTGCTGCGTCTGCTGCAACAGCAACAGATTATTGATCAAGAACTCTATGACATGTTGAGTGCACGTCCGCTGGGTGTTCAGCCGCGCGGTGGGGTGATCTCTCCTCAGCCAGCCTTTATGCAGCTGGTGCGTCAGGAGTTGCAGGCAAAACTGGGCGATAAGGTAAAAGATCTCTCCGGCGTGAAGATCTTCACTACCTTTGACTCGGTGGCCCAGGACGCGGCAGAAAAAGCCGCCGTGGAAGGCATTCCGGCACTGAAGAAACAGCGTAAGTTGAGCGATCTTGAAACTGCGATTGTGGTCGTCGACCGCTTTAGTGGTGAAGTTCGTGCGATGGTCGGTGGTTCTGAGCCGCAGTTTGCGGGCTACAACCGTGCGATGCAGGCGCGTCGTTCGATTGGTTCCCTTGCAAAACCAGCGACTTATCTGACGGCTTTAAGCCAGCCGAAAATCTATCGCCTGAACACGTGGATTGCCGATGCGCCAATCGCGCTGCGTCAGCCGAATGGCCAGGTCTGGTCACCGCAGAATGATGACCGTCGTTATAGCGAAAGTGGCAGAGTGATGCTGGTGGATGCGTTGACCCGTTCGATGAACGTGCCGACGGTGAATCTGGGGATGGCGCTGGGGCTGCCTGCGGTTACGGAGACCTGGATCAAACTGGGCGTACCGAAAGATCAGCTGCATCCGGTTCCGGCAATGCTGCTGGGGGCGTTGAACTTAACGCCAATCGAAGTGGCGCAGGCATTCCAGACCATCGCCAGCGGTGGTAACCGTGCACCGCTTTCTGCGCTGCGTTCGGTAATCGCGGAAGATGGCAAAGTGCTGTATCAGAGCTTCCCGCAGGCGGAACGCGCTGTTCCGGCGCAGGCGGCGTATCTGACACTATGGACCATGCAGCAGGTTGTACAACGCGGTACGGGTCGTCAGCTTGGGGCGAAATACCCGAACCTGCATCTGGCAGGGAAAACAGGGACTACCAACAATAACGTAGATACCTGGTTTGCGGGCATTGACGGCAGCACGGTGACCATCACCTGGGTAGGCCGTGATAACAACCAGCCGACCAAACTGTATGGAGCCAGCGGGGCAATGTCGATTTATCAGCGTTATCTGGCTAACCAGACGCCAACACCGCTGAATCTTGTTCCGCCAGAAGATATTGCAGATATGGGCGTGGACTACGACGGCAACTTTGTTTGCAGCGGTGGCATGCGTGTCTTGCCGGTCTGGACCAGCGATCCGCAATCGCTGTGCCAGCAGAGTGAGATGCAGCAGCAGCCGTCAGGCAATCCGTTTGATCAGTCTTCACAGCCGCAGCAACAGCCGCAACAGCAACCTGCTCAGCAAGAGCAGAAAGACAGCGACGGTGTAGCCGGTTGGATTAAAGATATGTTTGGTAGTAATTAACGTCTAAGCGTGAAATACCGGATGGCGAGTTGCCATCCGGTAAAATAACATCCCACCCAAAGTATTAACCCTTTCTTTTCATCTGGTTGTTTATTAACCCTTCAGGAGCGCTCAGATTGCGTACCGCTTGCGAACCCGCCAGCGTTTCGAATATTATCTTATCTTTATAATAATCATTCTCGTTTACGTTATCATTCACTTTACATCAGAGATATACCAATGGCGCGTTCCAAAACTGCTCAGCCAAAACACTCACTGCGTAAAATCGCAGTTGTAGTAGCCACAGCGGTTAGCGGCATGTCTGTTTATGCACAGGCAGCGGTTGAACCGAAAGAAGACACTATCACCGTTACCGCTGCACCTGCGCCGCAAGAAAGCGCATGGGGGCCTGCTGCAACTATTGCGGCGCGACAGTCAGCTACCGGCACTAAAACCGATACGCCGATTCAAAAAGTGCCACAGTCTATTTCTGTTGTGACCGCCGAAGAGATGGCGCTGCATCAGCCGAAGTCGGTAAAAGAAGCGCTTAGCTACACTCCTGGCGTTGCCGTGGGAACTCGTGGCGCATCCAACACTTACGATTACCTGATCATCCGCGGATTCGCCGCTGACGGCCAAAGCCAGAACAACTATCTGAATGGCCTGAAGATGCAGGGCAACTTCTATAACGATGCGGTTATTGACCCATATATGCTGGAGCGCGCTGAAATCATGCGTGGCCCGGTTTCCGTGCTGTATGGGAAAAGCAGCCCAGGTGGCCTGTTGAACATGGTCAGCAAGCGCCCGACCACTGAACCGTTGAAAGAAGTTCAGTTTAAGGCCGGTACTGACAGCCTGTTCCAGACCGGTTTTGACTTCAGCGATGCGCTGGATGATGACGGCGTTTACTCTTATCGTCTGACCGGTCTTGCGCGCTCTGCCAATGCCCAGCAAAAGGGCGCGGAAGAGCAGCGTTATGCCATTGCGCCAGCGTTCACCTGGCGTCCGGACGATAAAACCAATTTCACCTTCCTCTCTTACTTCCAGAACGAGCCGGAAACCGGTTATTACGGCTGGTTGCCGAAAGAGGGAACCGTTGAGCCGCTGCCGAACGGTAAGCGTCTGCCGACAGACTTTAACGAAGGGGCGAAGAACAACACCTATTCTCGTAATGAGAAGATGATTGGCTATAGCTTCGACCACGAATTTAACGACACCTTTACCGTACGTCAGAACCTTCGCTTTGCGCAAAATAAAGTTTCGCAAAAGAGCGTATATGGCTACGGCATGTGTTCAGATCCTCTCTATTCCTCAAACCCCTCTTCGAGTCCATGTGCCAACGTGCCGCAGTCTCAATGGGGCCATACACTGACTCGTCAGTACGTTATCGATAATGAGAAGTTAGAAAACTTCTCTGTTGATACTCAGTTGCAAAGCAAATTCGCAACCGGTTCAGTGGATCACACTCTGCTGACTGGCGTTGACTTTATGCGTATGCGTAATGACATCGACTCCTGGTTCGGATATGCCGGTTCAGTTGCACCATCTGATATCTATAATTTAGACCGTAGTGACTTTGATTTTGGCGCTCACCCAAATCCGTCGGGTCCATACCGCGTTCTGCTGAAACAGAAACAAACCGGTCTGTATGTTCAGGATCAGGCGCAGTGGGATAAAGTGCTGGTTACGCTTGGCGGTCGCTATGACTGGGCCGATCAGTCATCTTTCAACCGTGATTACGGTAATAAATCCGATCGCGATGATAAACAGTTCACCTGGCGTGGCGGTGTTAACTATCTGTTCGACAACGGCGTAACGCCTTATTTCAGCTACAGTGAATCGTTTGAACCCGCTTCGCAGACCGATGCAAACGGCGATCTGTTTGCACCTTCGAAAGGCAAACAGTATGAAGTCGGCGTGAAATATGTGCCAGAAGATCGCCCAATTGTGGTGACTGGCGCACTGTATCAGCTTACCAAAACTAATAACCTGATGGCGGATCCGAACGGTTCACTGTTCTCGGTTGAAGGCGGTGAGATTCGTGCGCGTGGCGTAGAGCTGGAAGCGAAAGCGGCACTATCGGCGAGTGTTAACTTAGTTGGTTCTTACACCTACACCGATGCGGAATACACCACCGACACTACCTATAAAGGCAATACGCCTGCACAGGTGCCAAAACACATGGCTTCGCTGTGGGCTGACTATACCTTCTTTGACGGTCCGCTTTCAGGTCTGACGCTGGGCACCGGTGGTCGTTATACTGGCTCCAGCTATGGTGATCCGGCTAACTCCTTTAAAGTGGGAAGTTATACGGTCGTGGATGCGTTAGTGCGTTATGATCTGGCACGAGTCGGCATGGCTGGCTCCAACGTGGCGCTGCATGTCAACAACCTGTTCGATCGTGAATACGTCGCCAGCTGCTTTAACACCTATGGCTGCTTCTGGGGCGCAGAACGTCAGGTCGTTGCAACCGCAACCTTCCGCTTCTAATTTCTCTTTTGGGGCACGGATTTCCGTGCCCGTTTCACAAGTTGGCTGTTATGCAGGAATACACGAATCATTCCGATACCACTTTTGCACTGCGTAATATCTCCTTTCGTGTGCCAGGGCGCACGCTTTTGCATCCGCTGTCGTTAACCTTTCCTGCCGGGAAAGTGACTGGTCTGATTGGTCACAACGGTTCTGGTAAATCCACTCTGCTCAAAATGCTTGGCCGTCATCAGCCACCGTCGGAAGGCGAAATTCTTCTTGATGCCCAGCCGCTGGAAAGCTGGAGCAGCAAAGCGTTTGCCCGCAAAGTGGCTTATTTACCGCAGCAGCTTCCTCCGGCAGAAGGGATGACCGTGCGTGAACTGGTGGCGATTGGTCGTTACCCGTGGCATGGCGCGCTGGGGCGCTTTGGGGCGGCAGATCGCGAAAAAGTCGAGGAAGCTATCTCGCTGGTTGGCTTAAAACCGCTGGCGCATCGGCTGGTTGATAGTCTCTCTGGCGGCGAACGTCAGCGGGCGTGGATCGCCATGCTGGTGGCGCAGGATAGCCGTTGTCTGTTGCTCGACGAACCGACCTCGGCGCTGGATATCGCCCACCAGGTTGATGTGCTGGCGCTGGTGCACCGTTTAAGTCAGGAGCGTGGCCTGACGGTCATTGCCGTGTTGCACGATATCAATATGGCGGCGCGCTACTGTGATTATCTGGTCGCCCTGCGCGGTGGTGAAATGATTGCTCAGGGAACGCCTGCGGAAATTATGCGCGGCGAAACCCTCGAAATGATTTATGGCATCCCGATGGGTATTCTGCCGCATCCGGCGGGTGCTGCACCTGTGAGTTTTGTTTATTGATGAGCGGCTTACCTCTTATTTCGCGCCGTCGACTGTTAACGGCGATGGCGCTTTCTCCGTTGTTATGGCAGATGAATACCGCCCACGCGGCGGTTATTGATCCCAATCGTATTGTGGCGCTGGAGTGGTTGCCGGTGGAATTACTGCTGGCGCTCGGCATCGTGCCTTACGGCGTGGCGGACACCATCAACTATCGCCTGTGGGTCAGCGAACCGCCATTGCCGGACTCAGTGATTGACGTTGGTTTGCGTACAGAACCCAACCTTGAACTGCTGACCGAAATGAAACCATCGTTTATGGTCTGGTCGGCAGGATATGGCCCTTCACCAGAAATGCTGGCACGTATTGCGCCGGGGCGTGGATTTAACTTCAGCGACGGCAAACAGCCGCTGGCGATGGCGCGTAAATCACTGACGGAAATGGCAGATTTACTTAACCTGCAAAGCGCAGCAGAAACGCATTTAGCGCACTATGAAGACTTTATCCGCAGCATGAAACCCCGCTTTGTGAAGCGTGGTGCGCGCCCGTTATTGCTGACGACACTTATCGATCCGCGCCATATGCTGGTCTTCGGTCCAAACAGCTTGTTCCAGGAAATTCTTGATGAGTACGGCATCCCAAATGCCTGGCAAGGGGAAACCAACTTCTGGGGCAGTACCGCCGTCAGTATCGATCGTCTGGCAGCGTATAAAGACGTTGATGTGCTCTGTTTTGATCACGACAACAGCAAAGACATGGATGCGCTAATGGCAACCCCGCTGTGGCAGGCCATGCCGTTTGTCCGTGCAGGACGTTTTCAGCGCGTTCCGGCGGTCTGGTTCTATGGCGCGACGCTTTCGGCAATGCACTTTGTGCGTATTCTGGATAACGCCATCGGAGGTAAAGCGTGAGTAAACGAATTGCGCTTTTCCCGGCGTTATTGCTGGCGCTGCTGGTTATTGTCGCAGCGGCGCTCACCTGGATGAACTTTTCGCAAGCGCTGCCGCGTAGCCAGTGGGCGCAGGCTGCCTGGTCGCCGGATATTGACGTCATCGAGCAGATGATTTTTCACTACAGCTTGTTGCCGCGTCTGGCGATTTCGCTGCTGGTGGGCGCGGGCCTGGGGCTGGTGGGTGTGCTGTTTCAGCAAGTGCTGCGTAACCCGCTGGCGGAACCGACGACGTTGGGCGTTGCAACAGGCGCGCAACTGGGGATTACCGTCACTACGCTCTGGGCGATCCCCGGTGCGATGGCGAGCCAGTTTGCTGCGCTGGCAGGGGCTTGTGTGGTTGGCTTAATCGTCTTTGGCGTCGCGTGGGGGAAACGGCTTTCGCCGGTAACGCTGATCCTCGCGGGGCTGGTGGTGAGCCTTTATTGCGGGGCAATCAATCAGTTACTGGTTATCTTCCATCACGACCAGCTACAAAGCATGTTCCTCTGGAGCACCGGAACGCTGACGCAAACCGACTGGGGCGGCGTTGAGCGTTTATGGCCGCAGCTGCTGGGCGGCGTGATGCTGACGTTACTGCTACTTCGTCCGTTAACCCTGATGGGGCTTGATGATGGCGTGGCGCGCAACCTCGGGCTGGCCTTGTCGCTCGCGCGTCTGGCGGCGCTGTCGCTGGCGATAGTCATCAGTGCGCTGCTGGTGAACGCAGTGGGGATTATCGGCTTTATCGGGTTGTTCGCGCCGCTGCTGGCAAAAATGCTGGGGGCGCGGCGTTTGTTGCCACGATTGATGCTGGCGTCGCTGATTGGTGCGTTAATTCTGTGGCTTTCTGATCAAATCATCCTCTGGCTGACTCGCGTATGGATGGAGGTTTCCACCGGTTCGGTCACTGCATTGATAGGTGCGCCGCTGCTGTTGTGGCTGCTGCCGCGTTTACGCAGCATTAGCGCGCCGGATATGAAGGTCAACGATCGTGTCGCGACTGAACGCCAACATGTGCTGGCGTTTGCCCTCGCGGGCGGCGTGCTGCTGTTGATGGCTGTGGTAGTGGCGCTGTCGTTTGGTCGTGATGCGCACGGCTGGACGTGGGCGAGCGGGGCGTTGCTCGAGGATTTAATGCCCTGGCGCTGGCCGCGAATTATGGCGGCGCTGTTTGCGGGCGTCATGCTGGCGGTGGCGGGCTGTATTATTCAGCGGCTGACCGGAAACCCGATGGCAAGCCCGGAAGTGCTGGGGATTAGCTCCGGCGCGGCGTTTGGCGTGGTGTTGATGCTGTTTCTGGTGCCGGGTAATGCCTTTGGCTGGCTGTTACCTGCAGGCAGTCTCGGCGCGGCGGTGACGCTGTTGATCATTATGATCGCCGCCGGACGCGGTGGATTTTCCCCACACCGCATGTTACTGGCGGGGATGGCGTTAAGTACCGCGTTCACCATGCTTTTGATGATGTTGCAGGCAAGTGGTGACCCGCGAATGGCGCAAGTTCTGACCTGGATTTCCGGTTCGACCTACAACGCGACCGATGCGCAGGTCTGGCGTACCGGAATTGTGATGGTGATTTTGCTGGCGATTACCCCGCTGTGCCGCCGCTGGCTGACCATTTTACCGCTGGGAGGTGATACCGCACGAGCCGTGGGGATGGCGCTGACGCCGACGCGAATTGCGCTGCTGCTGTTAGCGGCTTGCCTGACAGCGACTGCGACAATGACCATTGGACCGTTGAGTTTTGTTGGTTTAATGGCACCGCATATTGCGCGGATGATGGGCTTTCGACGGACGATGCCACACATCGTAATTTCGGCGCTGGTGGGAGGATTACTGCTGGTGTTCGCTGACTGGTGTGGGCGGATGGTGCTGTTTCCATTCCAGATCCCAGCGGGGCTGCTGTCGACCTTTATCGGCGCGCCATATTTTATCTATTTGTTGAGAAAGCAGAGCCGTTAATTGAATGCCTCGCCCGGTGGGCGAGGCAAAATCATCACAACTTCGCAAACACCCGACGTGCAGCATCGATGGTGTTATTGATATCTTCCATGCTGTGCGCCACAGACATAAAGCCCGCTTCAAACGCTGACGGTGCCAGATAAACACCTTCGTCCAGCATCATATGGAAGAAACGCTTAAAGCGTTCCACGTCACAGGCCATCACATCCTGATAGCACGTCACGGACTCGGCGTCGGTAAAGAAAATACCGAACATGCCGCCAACGTGGTTTACCACCAGCGGAATTCCGGCTTCTTCTGCCGCTTCCAGCAGACCTTCTGCCAGACGTGTTGTCAGCTCATCCAGCGTTTCGTGAACGCCCGGCTGCGCGACTTCATTCAGACAGGCGAAACCAGCAGCCATCGCAATCGGGTTACCGGAAAGCGTACCCGCCTGATAGACCGGACCGGTCGGGGCCAGCGCATCCATTACATCACGACGACCACCGAATGCGCCTACCGGCATTCCACCGCCGATGATTTTGCCGAGGCAGGTGAGATCCGGTTCCACACCGTAATAATCCTGTGCGCCAGCTAGCGCTACGCGGAAACCGGTCATCACTTCATCGATGATCAGCAACGCGCCAAATTCGTCGCACAGCGCGCGCAGACCTGGCAGGAACTCTGGCAGCGGTGGAACGCAGTTCATATTGCCTGCCACCGGCTCGACGATAATACAGGCAATCTCTTGCGGGTATTGCTCAAACGCGGCGCGTACAGAGGCCAGATCGTTATAAGTACAGGTTAAGGTATGTTTGGCGAAATCTGCCGGAACGCCCGGCGAGTTTGGCTGGCCTAACGTGAGTGCGCCAGAACCGGCTTTCACCAGCAGGCAGTCAGCGTGACCGTGGTAACAACCTTCAAATTTAATAATTTTGTCGCGACCGGTAAAACCACGGGCCAGGCGGATGGCGCTCATTGTCGCTTCAGTGCCGGAGTTCACCATGCGCACCATATCCATGGTCGGGACCAGTTCGGTCACCAGTTGCGCCATTTTCACTTCCATTTCGGTTGGTGCACCAAAGCTTAAACCACGCTCGGCGGCTTCAATCACGGCATTGCGGATCGCCGGATGGTTATGGCCCAGCACCATCGGCCCCCAGGAACCGACATAATCGATATAGGCTTTGCCATCAACATCGTACAGATAAGCGCCGTCCGCTTTTTCGATAAACAGTGGAGTGCCGCCCACGCCAGTAAAGGCGCGAACAGGGGAGTTCACACCGCCAGGGATCAGCTCGCGCGCTGCGCTGTAAAGATTTTCAGACTTACTCATGGAGGGTTCCTGATTCGTAGAAAAAGTGAATGGCTGCTATTCTATGTTATTCATAACAAGTTAAATACTCGTCAAACATCAGGCTGCTTGTACTGGTGCAATCCTGATTTCTTAGAGTATAAAAGTTTTGTGCATTTGAAACATTACGCTTTGCAAAGGATTTTCATGGAACGTGCGAGTAAAATGCCGTCATCTTATTTGTATGACCAATAAGTGATCATTGGATGAAAACTGATACTCCCTCTTTAGAAACACCGCAGGCCGCGCGCCTGCGACGCAGACAACTGATTCGCCAACTTCTTGAGCGCGATAAAACCCCGTTAGCCATTTTGTTTATGGCGGCAGTCGTCGGCACGCTTGTCGGGCTGGCTGCGGTTGCTTTTGACAAAGGTGTCGCCTGGTTGCAGAACCAGCGTATGGGGGCGCTGGTACATACTGCTGATAATTATCCGCTTCTGTTAACCGTCGCTTTTCTCTGTTCGGCGGTGCTGGCGATGTTCGGCTACTTTTTGGTGCGCAAATACGCGCCGGAAGCAGGTGGTTCGGGGATCCCGGAAATTGAAGGGGCGCTGGAAGATCAACGTCCCGTTCGCTGGTGGCGTGTGTTGCCGGTGAAATTCTTTGGCGGGCTGGGAACACTCGGCGGAGGCATGGTGCTGGGCCGCGAAGGGCCAACCGTACAGATCGGCGGCAATATCGGTCGCATGGTGCTTGATATTTTCCGCCTGAAAGGTGATGAAGCGCGCCATACGCTGCTGGCAACCGGTGCTGCGGCGGGGCTGGCTGCGGCCTTTAACGCCCCGCTGGCGGGTATTTTGTTTATTATCGAAGAGATGCGTCCGCAGTTTCGCTATACGTTAATTTCGATTAAAGCGGTATTTATTGGCGTCATTATGTCGACCATTATGTACCGGATTTTTAATCATGAAGTTGCGTTGATTGACGTCGGTAAACTTTCTGACGCGCCGCTTAATACGCTGTGGCTTTATCTGATCCTCGGTATTATTTTTGGCATTTTCGGCCCTATTTTTAATAAATGGGTGCTGGGGATGCAGGATTTGCTGCACCGTGTGCACGGCGGCAATATTACCAAATGGGTACTGATGGGCGGTGCGATTGGCGGTCTGTGTGGATTGCTGGGGTTTGTGGCACCAGCAACGTCGGGCGGCGGTTTTAACCTGATTCCTATCGCTACCGCGGGGAATTTCAGCATGGGAATGCTGGTGTTTATCTTCGTCGCGCGGGTCATTACCACCTTACTCTGCTTCTCTTCCGGCGCGCCGGGCGGTATTTTTGCCCCGATGCTGGCGCTGGGTACTGTGCTGGGAACCGCTTTCGGAATGGTTGCCGTTGAGCTGTTTCCGCAATATCACCTTGAGGCGGGGACATTTGCTATTGCCGGAATGGGGGCATTACTGGCGGCATCTATTCGCGCGCCGTTAACGGGGATCATTCTGGTTCTGGAGATGACCGATAACTACCAGCTCATTTTGCCAATGATTATTACCGGTCTTGGCGCAACACTATTAGCGCAATTTACCGGCGGGAAACCGCTATACTCGGCGATTCTTGCGCGCACGCTGGCAAAACAGGAAGCTGAGCAACTGGCGCGAAGCAAGGCCGCATCAGCCAGCGAGAATACTTGAACGAAATACCAGGGTATTAGATAATGGCGATTATTATTGGGTTAGAATTTGCCCAATTGCCGATGTCGTTTGGAGCAAAATATGAGTGATGACGTAGCACTGCCGCTGGAGTTTACCGACGCAGCAGCCAACAAAGTTAAAAGCCTGATCGCTGACGAAGATAACCCGAATCTGAAATTACGCGTGTATATCACCGGTGGCGGTTGCAGCGGCTTCCAGTATGGTTTCACCTTTGATGATCAGGTGAACGAAGGCGATATGACCATCGAAAAACAGGGCGTTGGCCTGGTGGTTGATCCGATGAGCCTGCAATATCTGGTCGGCGGTTCCGTTGACTATACCGAAGGTCTGGAAGGTTCTCGTTTCATCGTGACCAACCCGAACGCGAAAAGCACCTGCGGTTGCGGTTCTTCCTTTAGCATCTAATCTGTTGTTCATGTGCCGGATAAACTATCCGGCACATCTTCTCTCTTCAACGCCCATTCTCATCCAGCGCAAACGTCGGTAGCTTAAGATGCCAACGAATAGCCGCCAGCCGAATCAATAGCGTCACGACCATGCCCATCATACTGGCTGTTTCCAGTGGTACGGAAAATGTGTAATAAGCCGTAGCGTGGACAATACCGCCGATAATACAGGCAGTTGCGTAAATTTCTGTACGTAAAATCATGGGGATTTCGCGGGCCAGTACATCACGAATGATCCCGCCGCCAACGCCAGTAATGACGCCCATACAAACCGCGATTAACGGACCGGCTTCCGCATTAAAGGCTTTATTCACGCCAATGCCGACAAACACCGCCAGACCAACGGCGTCCAGCACCGGCAACATCCATTTTGGTAAGCGTCTTGGCTGGCGCACCAGCACGATGGTCAGCATGCTGGTGACCATTGCAACGACCAGATCGGTGGGATCTTTCACCCAAAATACCGGGCCGTGATCCAGCGCCATGTCGCGAATTGTCCCGCCGCCTACTGCGGTAACCACGCCCAGTACCAGAACACCAAAAGGGTCCATACGCAATTTTCCGGCTAACAAAACGCCGGAGATGGCAAATACCGCTGTGCCGACTATATCCAGCCAATAGACGAGCATTGTTCAATCCCCACTGAGCACCTGAAAAGGTCAGGCGCTAATCTACCTGTGAAAGCGCATTACAGAGCTGTTGTGCAGCGAGGATAATACGTGGGCTTGCACGTTCAAACCAGTCACTCGTGAGAGGAATAACGGGAATTTTGAGCTGTTCACCCCAGTATTGTTTGATTTTAGGAATTTGGTCCGGTCCGCCTGTAATGACTATCGCCTGTGGCGCGCGTGCTAACACCTGTTCGCGGCTAACTTGCGGCCAGGGAACCCGGCTATCTTTAAAGATGTTTTCTCCGCCACAAACTTCGAGTACCTGGTTCTGAATCGACTCTTTTCCACTGGTAAATGGCGGATTAATGCCGAATTGCAGAAAAACACGTTTTTTAGGTTTATCAGCATATTGCGCTTTCAATTGCGCGTACTGATCCTGCAGGGATTGCGCGGCTTGTTCGGCCTTGTCTGGTTGCGGACTCCAGGGGGCCAGTTGACGTAACGCATTGGCAATTTGTTCAATGCTTGTCGCATCGACCCACATCACTTTTATTCCCAGCGAAGCCAGCTGGTCAACCTGCCGCTCGGCATTACCTCCACGCCAGGCAATCACCAGATCGGGTTTCAGCGCCACAATGCGTTCCAGATTCATCCCCTGCCAGGTGGAAACCTGCTCAATCTTTTGCGCTTGTGGAGGATAGTCGGAATAGCTGCTGACCCCAACCGGCGTGATCCCGGCGGCAAAGGCAAGTTCAGTGTTGGCGGGAGAAAGCGTGATGACGCGCGGCGCGGCGTTGAGCCATAGTGGCGCGAGAAAAGACAGGGCGACCAGCGCCCTGAACAGTGACTTAGCCATGTGCCAGTTTCTGCACCAGTGACTCAACCATCAGGCTGGACTGTTTAGCGGCAACAGCCAGGAACTCATCGAAGCTAAGATGAGACTGTTGATCGGCCACGTCGGAGATGGCGCGTACTACGACAAACGGGACGTTGAAATTGTGGCAGACATGGGCGATTGCCGTCGCTTCCATCTCTACAGCAATGGCCTGTGGGAAGTTGTGGCGGATTTTCGCCAGACCAACAGAACCGTTGATGAATGCGTCGCCGCTAACAATCAGGCCACGTACAGCGTTAAGATTCAGTTCGGCAATGCAGGCCTCAGCGGCAGCGATCAGTTTATCGTCAGCTTTAAAGCCTGCCGGGCAGCCTGGTAACTGACCGTATTCATAACCAAATGCCGTGACATCCGCGTCGTGATAACGTGCTTCGTCCGAGACAACGATATCGCCCACTTTCAGCGTTGGTGCCAGGCCACCGGCAGAACCGGTGTTAATAATCACATCTGGCTTGCAGTGTTCCAACAGCAGAGTGGCACCCAGCGCCGCAGCGACTTTACCGATGCCCGATTTCAGAAGCGCAACCTCGGTTCCATTCAGTTGGCCGGTATAGATTTCGCAACCGCCGAGACTGATAGTTTGACGGTTTTCGATTTTGTCACGCAGCAGCGTAACTTCTTCTTCCATTGCACCAATGATGCCGATTTTCATAGATTTACTCGCGATAAGCCCGATTTGAAGGCATAGTTTACCATGCGCTTACGGGGAAGCGTATTTCTCACGCGGGAGAGGACATGGCACAGATTGATTTCCGAAAAAAAATAAACTGGCATCGTCGTTACCGTTCACCACAGGGCGTTAAAACCGAACATGAGATCCTGCGGATCTTCGAGAGCGATCGCGGGCGTATCATCAACTCTCCGGCAATTCGTCGTCTGCAACAAAAGACCCAGGTTTTTCCACTGGAGCGCAATGCTGCCGTGCGCACGCGTCTTACCCACTCAATGGAAGTCCAGCAGGTGGGGCGCTACATCGCCAAAGAAATTTTAAGCCGTCTGAAAGAGCTTAAATTGCTGGAAGCATACGGCCTGGATGAACTGACCGGCCCCTTTGAAAGCATTGTTGAGATGTCATGCCTGATGCACGATATCGGCAATCCGCCGTTTGGTCATTTTGGCGAAGCGGCGATAAATGACTGGTTTCGCCAGCGTTTGCACCCGGAAGATGCCGAAAGCCAGCCTCTGACTGACGATCGCTGCAGCGTGGCAGCACTACGTTTACGGGACGGGGAAGAACCGCTTAACGAGCTGCGGCGCAAAATACGTCAGGACTTATGTCATTTTGAGGGGAATGCACAAGGCATTCGTCTGGTGCATACATTGATGCGGATGAACCTCACCTGGGCACAGGTTGGCGGTATTTTAAAATATACTCGTCCGGCGTGGTGGCGTGGTGAAACGCCTGAGACACATCACTATTTAATGAAAAAGCCGGGTTATTATCTTTCTGAGGAAGCCTATATTGCCCGGTTGCGTAAAGAACTTAATTTGGCGCTTTACAGTCGTTTTCCATTAACGTGGATTATGGAAGCTGCCGACGACATCTCCTATTGTGTGGCAGATCTTGAAGATGCGGTAGAGAAAAGAATATTTACCGTTGAGCAGCTTTATCATCATTTGCACGAGGCGTGGGGCCAGCATGAGAAAGGTTCGCTCTTTTCGCTGGTGGTTGAAAATGCCTGGGAAAAATCACGCTCAAATAGTTTAAGCCGCAGTACGGAAGATCAGTTTTTTATGTATTTACGGGTAAACACCCTAAATAAACTGGTACCCTACGCGGCACAACGATTTATTGATAATCTGCCTGCGATTTTCGCCGGAACGTTTAATCATGCATTATTGGAAGATGCCAGCGAATGCAGCGATCTTCTTAAGCTATATAAAAATGTCGCTGTAAAACATGTGTTTAGCCATCCAGATGTCGAGCAGCTTGAATTGCAGGGCTATCGGGTCATTAGCGGATTATTAGAGATTTATCGTCCTTTATTAAGCCTGTCGTTATCAGACTTTACTGAACTGGTAGAAAAAGAACGGGTGAAACGTTTCCCTATTGAATCGCGCTTATTCCACAAACTCTCGACGCGCCATCGGCTGGCCTATGTCGAGGCTGTCAGTAAATTACCGTCAGATTCTCCTGAGTTTCCGCTATGGGAATATTATTACCGTTGCCGCCTGCTGCAGGATTATATCAGCGGTATGACCGACCTCTATGCCTGGGATGAATACCGACGTCTGATGGCCGTAGAACAATAACCAGGCTTTTGTAAAGACGAACAATAAATTTTTACCTTTTGCAGAAACTTTAGTTCGGAACTTCGCGCTATAAAACGAATCTGAAGAACACAGCAATTTTGCGTTATCTGTTAATCGAGACTGAAATACATGAAAAAAACCACATTAGCACTGAGTGCACTGGCTCTGAGTTTAGGTTTGGCGTTATCTCCGCTCTCTGCAACGGCGGCTGAGACTTCTTCAGCAACGACAGCCCAGCAGATGCCAAGCCTTGCACCGATGCTCGAAAAGGTGATGCCTTCAGTGGTCAGCATTAACGTAGAAGGTAGCACAACCGTTAATACGCCGCGTATGCCGCGTAATTTCCAGCAGTTCTTCGGTGATGATTCTCCGTTCTGCCAGGAAGGTTCTCCGTTCCAGAGCTCTCCGTTCTGCCAGGGGGGCCAGGGCGGTAATGGCGGCGGCCAGCAACAGAAATTCATGGCGCTGGGTTCCGGCGTCATCATTGATGCCGATAAAGGCTATGTCGTCACCAACAACCACGTTGTTGATAACGCGACGGTGATTAAAGTCCAGCTGAGCGATGGTCGTAAGTTCGACGCGAAGATGGTTGGCAAAGATCCGCGCTCTGATATCGCGCTGATCCAGATCCAGAACCCGAAAAACCTGACCGCAATTAAGATGGCGGATTCTGATGCACTGCGCGTGGGTGATTACACCGTAGCGATTGGTAACCCGTTTGGTCTGGGCGAGACGGTAACTTCCGGGATTGTCTCTGCGCTGGGGCGTAGCGGCCTGAATGCTGAAAACTACGAAAACTTCATCCAGACCGATGCCGCGATCAACCGTGGTAACTCCGGTGGTGCGTTGGTTAACCTGAACGGCGAACTGATCGGTATCAACACCGCGATCCTCGCACCGGACGGCGGCAACATCGGTATCGGTTTTGCTATCCCGAGTAACATGGTGAAAAACCTGACCTCGCAGATGGTGGAATACGGCCAGGTGAAACGCGGTGAGCTGGGTATTATGGGGACTGAGCTGAACTCTGAACTGGCGAAAGCGATGAAAGTTGACGCCCAGCGCGGTGCTTTCGTAAGCCAGGTTCTGCCTAATTCCTCCGCTGCAAAAGCGGGCATTAAAGCGGGTGATGTGATCACCTCACTGAACGGTAAGCCGATCAGCAGCTTTGCCGCCCTGCGTGCTCAGGTGGGTACTATGCCGGTGGGCAGCAAACTGACCCTGGGCTTACTGCGCGACGGTAAGCAGGTTAACGTGAACCTGGAACTGCAGCAGAGCAGCCAGAATCAGGTTGATTCCAGCTCCATCTTCAACGGCATTGAAGGCGCTGAGATGAGCAACAAAGGCAAAGATCAGGGCGTGGTAGTGAACAACGTGAAAACGGGCACTCCGGCTGCGCAGATCGGCCTGAAAAAAGGTGATGTGATTATTGGCGCGAACCAGCAGGCAGTGAAAAACATCGCTGAACTGCGTAAAGTTCTCGACAGCAAACCGTCTGTGCTGGCACTGAACATTCAGCGCGGCGACAGCACCATCTACCTGTTAATGCAGTAATCTCCCTCAACCCCTTCCTGAATACGGGAAGGGGTTCTCCTTACAATCTGTGAACTTCGCCACAACTCCATACATCTTCATCATCCTTTGGGCATTTGCACAATGCCGTACGTTACGTACTTCCTTATGCTAAGCCGTGCATAACGGAGGACTTATGGCTGGCTGGCATCTTGATACCAAAATGGCGCAGGATATCGTGGCACGTACCATGCGCATCATCGATACCAATATCAACGTAATGGATGCCCGCGGGCGAATTATCGGCAGCGGCGATCGTGAGCGTATTGGTGAATTGCACGAAGGTGCATTGCTGGTACTTTCACAGGGACGAGTCGTCGATATCGATGACGCGGTGGCACGTCATCTGCACGGTGTGCGGCAAGGGATTAATCTACCGTTACGGCTGGAAGGTGAAATTGTCGGCGTAATTGGCCTGACTGGTGAACCAGAGAACCTGCGTAAATATGGCGAACTGGTCTGCATGACGGCTGAAATGATGCTGGAACAGTCGCGGTTGATGCACCTGTTGGCGCAGGATAGCCGTTTGCGGGAAGAACTGGTGATGAACCTGATTCAGGCTGAGGAGAATACTCCCGCACTTACGGAATGGGCGCAACGGCTGGGGATCGATCTCAATCAACCGCGAGTGGTGGCTATTGTTGAGGTCGACAGCGGTCAGCTTGGCGTGGACAGCGCAATGGCGGAGTTACAACAACTGCAAAACGCGCTGACTACGCCCGAGCGTAATAATCTGGTGGCAATTGTTTCGCTAACCGAAATGGTGGTGTTGAAACCGGCGTTGAACTCTTTTGGGCGCTGGGATGCAGAAGATCATCGTAAGCGAGTTGAACAACTCATTACCCGCATGAAAGAGTACGGCCAGCTGCGTTTTCGCGTTTCGCTGGGCAACTATTTTACCGGACCGGGCAGTATTGCCCGATCCTATCGTACGGCGAAAACGACGATGGTGGTGGGTAAACAGCGGATGCCAGAAAGTCGCTGCTATTTTTATCAGGAT
Organism: Escherichia sp. WS1450; assembly: GCF_046487395.1. Taxonomy (NCBI): domain Bacteria; kingdom Pseudomonadati; phylum Pseudomonadota; class Gammaproteobacteria; order Enterobacterales; family Enterobacteriaceae; genus Escherichia; species Escherichia sp. WS1450. The sequence continues at coordinate 39,478 of NZ_JBJQJO010000007.1, read as the reverse complement.
CTGATGTTGCCTGTGTTACTCGACAGTTTGCGTGGCGACTGGCAGGCCAACGAACTGGCGCGACCGCTGGCGCGGCTGAAAGCGATGGATAATAACGGCTTGCTGCGACGTACGCTGGCGGCGTGGTTTCGCCACAATGTGCAACCGCTGGCTACGTCAAAGGCGCTGTTTATTCATCGTAATACCCTGGAGTATCGGCTTAATCGTATATCGGAACTGACCGGGCTTGATTTGGGCAATTTTGATGACAGGTTGCTGCTGTATGTGGCGTTGCAACTGGATGAAGAGCGGTAGGTCGATGATAAAATTACAGCCGGGTGAGACTTTACCCGGCCCACAGAATGGCATTATTTACGCGTCAGTTTTTCCAGATCGGCTTCAATCTCGCTGATCTTATTGGTTACTACTGACTCCAGATGACGTAAGTCGTCGAGGATCTTACGCTTAAGATCAACTTCGCTGCGGTCACGCTGGCAGATTTGATCTAACTCATCAATGATATAGCGAAGATTAGGGCTAATCTCCTGCACTTCTTTATAACCCTGACCCACACCATCGGCGACGACCGTTTTACGCTGACGCGGATATTTAAATTTCACGCTCTTGGCGAAAAACTCGCCTTTGTCTTTCTGGAAATAGATTTTCAGAATATCGTTGTTGGCTTCCTGCCGGAGGCTGTAACGATCAATTTCTTCAGGATTGGTAATACCCAGACTTTTCAGATTGTCGTACATAGCGTTACCTCAAAATGAGTCAGTAAATTGTGCTTATTTTAGCATTTGGCCTGGCCCGCCCGGCTCGACTGTGATCGCAGAAAGCCTTTTTCTTCCAGACTTCTATCATGGCGTAAAAATCAAAAAATTACCTGCTTTATTGTGGCGATATTCCATGGGATGGATTAGCACATTTATCTTCGTTTTGCGAATTACATGACAGTCCGAAACAAGATGAAAAAGTATTTAAAAAAGGGGGAGGAAGAATGAGTAGGACGAATTATTCTGAACCAGAAAGCAATCGGGCAGCGTCGTGCTGCCCGTGTGCATACTTTTAGTCGATGGTACGAAGCAGTTCGTTAATGCCGACTTTGCCGCGAGTTTTCGCGTCAACTTTCTTAACGATAACCGCACAGTAGAGGCTGTATTTGCCATCTTTCGACGGCAGATTACCTGAAACAACCACAGATCCCGCCGGAACGCGACCGTAGTGGATTTCGCCGGTTTCACGGTCGTAAATACGGGTGCTCTGACCAATGTATACGCCCATAGAGATGACGGAACCTTCTTCGACAATCACCCCTTCAACCACTTCAGAGCGCGCGCCGATGAAGCAGTTATCTTCAATAATGGTCGGGTTAGCCTGCAGCGGCTCCAGCACGCCGCCGATGCCCACACCACCGGAAAGGTGGACGTTTTTACCAATCTGCGCACAGGAACCGACGGTGGCCCAGGTATCAACCATCGTGCCTTCATCAACATATGCGCCGATGTTGACGTAAGACGGCATCAGCACGGTGTTACGGGCAATGAACGCGCCCTGACGCACCGCCGCTGGTGGCACAACGCGGAAGCCTTCTTTCTGAAAACGCGCTTCGTCGTAGTTAGCGAATTTCATCGGCACTTTATCGAAGTAGCGGCTTTCTGCCCCTTCGATTACCTGATTATCATTAATACGGAAAGAGAGCAGCACCGCTTTTTTCAACCACTGATGCGTCACCCACTGACCGTCAATTTTTTCCGCTACACGCAGTGCGCCGGAATCCAGCAGGGCGATCACCTGATTTACCGCTTCGCGGGTAACGGTGTCTGCGTTGGCTGGCGTGATCTCGGCACGGCGTTCAAAAGCGGTTTCAATAATGTTCTGTAACTGCTGCATTGTTAAACTCTTTTCATATCAGTAAACACATCACCCTTTATCGTTTGGATTGAGGGCCTCTGTCAACCGCTGATGCACTTCCTGCTGCAACTCGTTATTAAGCGCACGCCGGTCAGCGGTGGCAATTATGAATAAATCTTCTACTCGCTCGCCAATGGTTGTAATTCGGGCGCCATGAAGCGAAATTCCCAGATCGGCAAAAATTTTCCCAACTCGCGCCAGCAGACCTGGTTGGTCGAGGGCGATCAGTTCGAGGAACGATTTGCGGTCGGTATGGGTCGGCAAAAACGTTACTTCGGTTTCAACAGTAAAATGGCGCAATTTGGCAGGTTGGCGACGTGGCTGCGGTGGCTGCCAGCTACTTTGTGTCAGTACTTGCTCCAGACCAAACCGAATAACCTCATGCCGATCTGCGGATAGCGGGCTGCCATCGGGTTCCAGCACGATGAAGGTATCCATCGCCATACCGTCGCGAGTGGTGAAAATTTGTGCGTCGTGGACACTTAAATTGCGGCGGTCTAATTCGGCACAGACGGCGGCAAACAGATAGGGGCGGTCCGGGCTCCAGATAAAAATCTCGGTGCCTCCACGCGTAGCCTGCGGACTAAGCAATACCAGCGGTTTGCTTAAATCATGCTGTAATAAATGGCGCGCATGCCAGGCCAGTTGATTTGGGCTATGGCGGACAAAATAGTTAGCACGACAGCGTGACCAAATTTGGTGCAGCGCCTCTTCGTCGATGTTATCCATGCGCAGTAGTGCCAGCGCCTGGAGTTGGTGATGGCGAACCCGTTCGCGCATATCCGGCGTGTTTTGCATTCCGCGTCGTAGCTGCTTTTCGGTGGCGAAATAGAGTTCGCGCAACAGACTTTGCTTCCAGCTATTCCACAGCGTTTCGTTGGTGGCGCAAATGTCAGCCACTGTCAGGCATACCAGATAACGAAGTCGGTTTTCTGTTTGCACTTCTTCGGCAAACTGCTTGATCACTTCCGGGTCCTGAATATCGCGGCGTTGGGCGGTCACCGACATCAACAGGTGCTGGCGAACCAGCCACGCCACCAGCTGTGTTTCGCGCGAGTTAAGCCCGTGGAGTTCGGCAAAATGCACCACGTCTTGTGCACCGAGAATGGAGTGGTCGCCGCCACGCCCTTTGGCGATATCGTGAAACAGCGCGGCGATGAAAATCAGCTCAGTTGACGGCAGGCGCGGCCAGACGTCCACACACAACGGATGGCGCTGGCGTGTTTCTTCACTGGCAAAACTCTCCAGTTTCAGCATCACGCGAATAGTATGTTCATCCACCGTGTAGGCGTGGAACAGGTCAAACTGCATCTGCCCGACGATATGCGACCATTGAGGCATATACGCGCCGAGCACGCTATGACGATGCATCGGTAATAGTCCGCGACGCACCGCACCAGGGTGACGCAGAATGCTCAAAAACAGTTTTCGCGCTTCCGGAATATTACACAGCGGTTGTTGCAAATGGCGACGGGCGTGGCGTAACTGGCGCAGCGTAGTAGAGTAAATGCCAGTGATCGCACTGTTGCGCACCATGGTGTAGAACATACGCAAGATGGCTTCCGGCTGGCGCATAAATAGTGTTTCATCACGCAGGTCGATTAGCGTACCGCGTAGCTGAAACTCATCGTCGATTGGACGTGGTTTTTCGTCGGCGGGAAGGGCGAGGATGGCTTCATCGAACAGTTGCAGCAGCATCTGGTTGAGTTCACTGACGCGGCGTGTAACGCGGAAGTAATCCTTCATCATCCGCTCGACCGGTTCGTTACCTTCGCCACTGTAATTCAGACGCTGGGCGACGCTAAGCTGGCGATCAAACAGCAGGCGATTATCGTAACGGCTGACGACCAGATGCAGGGCAAAGCGAATGCGCCACAATATATGCAGACATTCGTTTAATTCTGCCCGCTCCGCTGAGGTTAAGAAGCCAAACCCGACCATTTCATCCAGCGATGTTGCGCCAAAATGACGGCGGGCCACCCATTGCAGAGTGTGAATATCGCGCAAGCCGCCAGGACTACTTTTGATGTCTGGTTCAAGGTTGTAGCTGGTGCCGTGGTAACGCTGATGGCGCTGGTTCTGTTCTTCAACTTTCGCTGCGTAGAACTTGTCGGAAGGCCAGAATCCTTCGCTGAAAATATGTTTTTGCAGTTCGAGGAACAGCGCAACATCGCCAATTAATAAGCGGGATTCGATTAAATTGGTGGCGACGGTTAAATCCGATAACCCTTCCAGCATGCACTCTTCAAGCGTGCGCACGCTATGACCGACTTCCAGCTTCACATCCCAGAGCAGCGTTAACAGCTCGCCCACTTTTTGCGCCTGATCATCCGGGAGCTTTTTACGGCTTAAAATCAGTAAATCGATGTCGGAAAGTGGATGCAGCTCGCCACGACCATAACCACCGACGGCAACCAATGCCAGGTCGGCAATCTGGCTGAATCCCGCTTCAATCCATAATCGTTGCAGGAGCTGGTCTATGAACTCGGTACGTGCCTCAATCAACTGTTCTGCGGAGATCCCATTGTCAAAGGCATCACCCAGCCAACGCTGGAAAGTATCGATATGGGCTTTTATCCCACAGACGGTTAATTCATCACGGGGCCAGGCGCATGGATTTTGCGGTTGACCGGGCAGGGTGGGGAGAGCGGTGTTTGCGTACTGTTCTGGAAGGGTATTCATTGTGCGCCACCCATAAGATTAAATTATCGCATTAAAAAAGCCGGCATTCGCCGGCTTCATCTTATTCGTCGTGCGAGATTATCGCCGGGATGGTGTCATCCTTGCGTAACGTCAGAATTTCGCAGCCGTTATCAGTCACCACAATAGTATGCTCATATTGTGCAGACAAGCTGCGATCTTTGGTTTTTACCGTCCAGCCATCTTTCATGGTGCGGATCTCTTTTTTACCCGCGTTGACCATTGGCTCGATGGTGAACGTCATCCCCGGTTTCAGCACGACGTTGGTTTCACGGGAGTCATAGTGCAGCACCTGCGGTTCTTCATGGAAGCCGCGACCAATACCGTGTCCGCAATATTCACGAACGACGGAGAAGCCTTCTGCTTCGACAAATTTCTGAATTGCCGCACCGATTTCGCGCAGATTAATGCCAGGTTTTACCATGCGCAGCGCCAGGTACAGGCTTTCTTGCGTGATGCGGCACAGACGTTCGCCCATGATGGTCGGCTTACCGACGATAAACATTTTCGATGTATCGCCGTGGAAACCATCTTTGATTACGGTGACATCAATGTTAACGATATCGCCATCTTTCAGCAGCTTAGCATCATCCGGAATACCGTGGCACACCACTTCATTAATAGAAATGCAAACGGATTTCGGATAGCCGTGATAGCCGAGGCAGGCAGAAACCGCGTGTTGTTCATTAACAATGTAATCATTACAGATGCGATCCAGCTCGCCGGTGCTGACGCCCGGTTTAACATACGGTTCGATCATCTCCAGCACTTCGGCAGCCAGTCGGCCAGCGACGCGCATTTTTTCGATATCTTCTGGGGTCTTGATTGAGATAGCCATTAATTCTGTCCATCAGCGTCGGTGATACCGACAATATATATGTAAGTGCTGTCAATGGTATCACACCCGGGCAAATTGAGAATCATTCTGAATTTCGCCAAACGTGCCACTGAAGGTTTTCTATAATAGAAAATTCAACGTCTGATGCTGTACACAGCGCCAACAATTATTGGTGTCCACGACGTATTTGTGGTATAAAGCGCGCCGGACTTCCGATCCATTTCGTATACACAGACTGGACGGAAGCGACAATCTCACTTTGTGTAACAACACACACGTATCGGCACATATTCCGGGGTGCCCTTTGGGGTCGGTAATATGGGATACGTGGAGGCATAACCCCAACTTTTATATAGAGGTTTTAATCATGGCAACTGTTTCCATGCGCGACATGCTCAAGGCTGGTGTTCACTTCGGTCACCAGACCCGTTACTGGAACCCGAAAATGAAGCCGTTCATCTTCGGTGCGCGTAACAAAGTTCACATCATCAACCTTGAGAAAACTGTACCGATGTTCAACGAAGCTCTGGCTGAACTGAACAAGATTGCTTCTCGCAAAGGTAAAATCCTTTTCGTTGGTACTAAACGCGCTGCAAGCGAAGCGGTGAAAGACGCTGCTCTGAGCTGCGACCAGTTCTTCGTGAACCATCGCTGGCTGGGCGGTATGCTGACTAACTGGAAAACCGTTCGTCAGTCCATCAAACGTCTGAAAGACCTGGAAACTCAGTCTCAGGACGGTACTTTCGACAAGCTGACCAAGAAAGAAGCGCTGATGCGCACTCGTGAGCTGGAGAAACTGGAAAACAGCCTGGGCGGTATCAAAGACATGGGCGGTCTGCCGGACGCTCTGTTTGTAATCGATGCTGACCACGAACACATTGCTATCAAAGAAGCAAACAACCTGGGTATTCCTGTATTTGCTATCGTTGATACCAACTCTGATCCGGACGGTGTTGACTTCGTTATCCCGGGTAACGACGACGCAATCCGTGCTGTGACCCTGTACCTGGGCGCTGTTGCTGCAACCGTACGTGAAGGCCGTTCTCAGGATCTGGCTTCCCAGGCGGAAGAAAGCTTCGTAGAAGCTGAGTAATAAGGCTTGATAACTCCCCCAAAATAGTTCGAGTTGCAGAAAGGCGGCAAGCTCGAGAATTCCCGGGAGCTTACATCAGTAAGTGACCGGGATGAGCGAGCGAAGATAACGCATCTGCGGCGCGAAATATGAAGGGGGAGAGCCCTTATAGACCAGGTAGTACACGTTTGGTTAGGGGGCCTGCATATGGCCCCCTTTTTCACTTTTATATCTGTGCGGTTTAATGCCGGGCAGATCACATCTCCGAGGATTTTAGAATGGCTGAAATTACCGCATCCCTGGTAAAAGAGCTGCGTGAGCGTACTGGCGCAGGCATGATGGATTGCAAAAAAGCACTGACTGAAGCTAACGGCGACATCGAGCTGGCAATCGAAAACATGCGTAAGTCTGGTGCTATTAAAGCAGCGAAAAAAGCAGGCAACGTTGCTGCTGACGGCGTGATCAAAACCAAAATCGACGGCAACTACGGCATCATTCTGGAAGTTAACTGCCAGACTGACTTCGTTGCAAAAGACGCTGGTTTCCAGGCGTTCGCAGACAAAGTTCTGGACGCAGCTGTTGCTGGCAAAATCACTGACGTTGAAGTTCTGAAAGCACAGTTCGAAGAAGAACGTGTTGCGCTGGTAGCGAAAATTGGTGAAAACATCAACATTCGCCGCGTTGCTGCGCTGGAAGGCGACGTTCTGGGTTCTTATCAGCACGGTGCGCGTATCGGTGTTCTGGTTGCTGCTAAAGGCGCTGACGAAGAGCTGGTTAAACACATCGCTATGCACGTTGCTGCAAGCAAGCCAGAATTCATCAAACCAGAAGACGTATCCGCTGAAGTGGTAGAAAAAGAATACCAGGTACAGCTGGATATCGCGATGCAGTCTGGTAAGCCGAAAGAAATCGCAGAGAAAATGGTTGAAGGCCGCATGAAGAAATTCACCGGCGAAGTTTCTCTGACCGGTCAGCCGTTCGTTATGGAACCAAGCAAAACTGTTGGTCAGCTGCTGAAAGAGCATAACGCTGAAGTGACTGGCTTCATCCGCTTCGAAGTGGGTGAAGGCATCGAGAAAGTTGAGACTGACTTTGCAGCAGAAGTTGCTGCGATGTCCAAGCAGTCTTAATTATCGAAAAGGAGCCGCCTGAGGGCGGCTTCTTTTTGTGCCCATCTTGTAAATTCAGCTAACCCTTGTGGGGCTGCGCTGAAAAGCGACGTACAATGTCGCTAGTATTAATTCATTTCAATCGTTGACAGTCTCAGGAAAGAAACATGGCTACCAATGCAAAACCCGTCTATAAACGCATTCTGCTTAAGTTGAGTGGCGAAGCTCTGCAGGGCACTGAAGGCTTCGGTATTGATGCAAGCATACTGGATCGCATGGCTCAGGAAATCAAAGAACTGGTTGAACTGGGTATTCAGGTTGGTGTGGTGATTGGTGGGGGTAACCTGTTCCGTGGCGCTGGTCTGGCGAAAGCGGGTATGAACCGCGTTGTGGGCGACCACATGGGGATGCTGGCGACCGTAATGAACGGCCTGGCAATGCGTGATGCACTGCACCGCGCCTATGTGAACGCTCGTCTGATGTCCGCTATTCCATTGAATGGCGTGTGCGACAGCTACAGCTGGGCAGAAGCTATCAGCCTGTTGCGCAACAACCGTGTGGTGATCCTCTCCGCCGGTACAGGTAACCCGTTCTTTACCACCGACTCAGCAGCGTGCCTGCGTGGTATCGAAATTGAAGCCGATGTGGTGCTGAAAGCAACCAAAGTTGACGGTGTGTTTACTGCTGATCCGGCGAAAGATCCAACTGCAACCATGTACGAGCAACTGACTTACAGCGAAGTGCTGGAAAAAGAGCTGAAAGTCATGGACCTGGCGGCCTTCACGCTGGCTCGTGACCATAAATTACCGATTCGTGTTTTCAACATGAACAAACCGGGTGCGCTGCGCCGTGTGGTAATGGGTGAAAAAGAAGGGACTTTAATCACGGAATAATTCCCGTGATGGATAAATAAGGGTAAGATTCCGCGTAAGTATCGCGGGGGCGTAAGTCTGGTTATAAGGCGTTATTGTTGCAGGCAGTTTGGTCACGGCCAGCGCGCAGCAACCGGAGCGTACACAAGTACGTGAGGATGGCGAGCACTGCCCGGGGCCAAAATGGCAAATAAAATAGCCTAATAATCCAGACGATTACCCGTAATATGTTTAATCAGGGCTATACTTAGCACACTTCCACTGTGTGTGACTGTCTGGTCTGACTGAGACAAGTTTTCAAGGATTCGTAACGTGATTAGCGATATCAGAAAAGATGCTGAAGTACGCATGGACAAATGCGTAGAAGCGTTCAAAACCCAAATCAGCAAAATACGCACGGGTCGTGCTTCTCCCAGCCTGCTGGATGGCATTGTCGTGGAATATTACGGCACGCCGACGCCGCTGCGTCAGCTGGCAAGCGTAACGGTAGAAGATTCCCGTACTCTGAAAATCAACGTGTTTGATCGTTCAATGTCTCCGGCCGTTGAAAAAGCGATTATGGCGTCCGATCTTGGCCTGAACCCGAACTCTGCGGGTAGCGACATCCGTGTTCCGCTGCCGCCGCTGACGGAAGAACGTCGTAAAGATCTGACCAAAATCGTTCGTGGTGAAGCAGAACAAGCGCGTGTTGCAGTACGTAACGTGCGTCGTGACGCGAACGACAAAGTGAAAGCACTGTTGAAAGATAAAGAGATCAGCGAAGACGACGATCGCCGTTCTCAGGACGATGTACAGAAACTGACTGATGCTGCAATCAAGAAAATTGAAGCGGCGCTGGCAGACAAAGAAGCAGAACTGATGCAGTTCTGATTTCTTGAACGACAAAAACGCCGCTCAGTAGATCCTTGCGGATCGGCTGGCGGCGTTTTGCTTTTTATTCTGTCTCAACTCTGGATGTTTCATGAAGCAACTCACCATTCTGGGCTCGACCGGCTCGATTGGTTGCAGCACGCTGGACGTGGTGCGCCATAATCCCGAACACTTCCGCGTAGTTGCGCTGGTGGCAGGCAAAAATGTCACTCACATGGTAGAACAGTGCCTGGAATTCTCTCCCCGCTATGCCGTAATGGACGATGAAGCGAGTGCGAAACTTCTTAAAACGATGCTACAGCAACAGGGTAGCCGCACCGAAGTCTTAAGTGGGCAACAAGCCGCTTGCGATATGGCAGCGCTTGAGGATGTTGATCAGGTGATGGCAGCCATTGTTGGCGCTGCTGGGCTGTTACCTACGCTTGCTGCGATCCGCGCGGGTAAAACCATTTTGCTGGCCAATAAAGAATCACTGGTTACCTGCGGACGTCTGTTTATGGACGCCGTAAAGCAGAGCAAAGCGCAATTGTTACCGGTCGATAGCGAACATAACGCCATTTTTCAGAGTTTACCGCAACCTATCCAGCATAATCTGGGATACGCTGACCTTGAGCAAAATGGCGTGGTGTCCATTTTACTTACCGGGTCTGGTGGCCCTTTCCGTGAGACGCCATTGCGCGATTTGGCAACAATGACGCCGGATCAAGCCTGCCGTCATCCGAACTGGTCGATGGGGCGTAAAATTTCTGTCGATTCGGCTACCATGATGAACAAAGGTCTGGAATACATTGAAGCGCGTTGGCTGTTTAACGCCAGCGCCAGCCAGATGGAAGTGCTGATTCACCCGCAGTCAGTGATTCACTCAATGGTGCGCTATCAGGACGGCAGTGTTCTGGCGCAGCTGGGGGAACCGGATATGCGTACGCCAATTGCCCACACCATGGCATGGCCGAATCGCGTGAACTCTGGCGTGAAGCCGCTCGATTTTTGCAAACTAAGTGCGTTGACATTTGCCGCACCGGATTATGATCGTTATCCATGCCTGAAACTGGCGATGGAGGCGTTCGAACAAGGCCAGGCAGCGACGACAGCATTGAATGCCGCAAACGAAATCACCGTTGCTGCTTTTCTTGCGCAACAAATCCGCTTTACGGATATCGCCGCGTTGAATTTATCCGTACTGGAAAAAATGGATATGCGCGAACCACAATGTGTGGACGATGTGTTATCTGTTGATGCGAACGCGCGTGAAGTCGCCAGAAAAGAGGTGATGCGTCTCGCAAGCTGAGGATAATCCGGCTACAGAGAGTCGCGCTATTTGTTAGCGTAGGGCTTCAGTGATATAGTCTGCGCCATCTGATCGTAAGTAGTTGGCTTTATAAGGTCAGGTATGCCGTGGTTTTACACGGCTTTTTTTTGTATAGGCTTCAGTATTCCTGAGTACCGTAAACCCTGTCAGGGAATAAAAAACGCGTGATGTTGTCTGCTACTCAACCACTTAGCGAAAAATTGCCAGCGCATGGCTGTCGTCATGTTGCGATCATTATGGACGGCAATGGTCGCTGGGCAAAAAAGCAAGGGAAGATTCGTGCCTTTGGGCATAAAGCCGGGGCAAAATCCGTCCGCCGGGCTGTCTCTTTTGCGGCCAACAACGGTATTGAGGCGTTAACTCTGTATGCCTTTAGTAGTGAAAACTGGAACCGACCAGCGCAGGAAGTCAGTGCGTTAATGGAACTGTTTGTGTGGGCGCTTGATAGCGAAGTAAAGAGTCTGCACCGACATAACGTGCGTCTGCGTATTATTGGCGATACCAGTCGCTTTAACTCGCGTTTGCAAGAACGTATTCGTAAATCTGAAGCGCTAACAGCCGGGAATACCGGTCTGACGCTGAATATTGCGGCGAACTACGGTGGACGTTGGGATATAGTCCAGGGAGTCAGGCAACTGGCTGAAAAGGTGCAGCAAGGAAACCTGCAACCAGATCAGATAGATGAAGAGATGCTAAACCAGCATGTCTGTATGCATGAACTGGCCCCTGTAGATTTAGTAATTAGGACTGGGGGGGAGCATCGCATTAGTAACTTTTTGCTTTGGCAAATTGCCTATGCCGAACTTTACTTTACAGATGTTCTCTGGCCCGATTTCGATGAACAAGACTTTGAAGGGGCGTTAAATGCCTTTGCTAATCGAGAGCGTCGTTTCGGCGGTACCGAGCCCGGTGATGAAACAGCCTGATGGGGGTCGCTTTTGCTGAAGTATCGCCTGATATCTGCTTTTGTGTTAATACCCGTCGTCATCGCGGCGTTGTTTCTGTTGCCGCCGGTGGGGTTCGCCATTGTAACGCTGGTGGTCTGCATGCTGGCAGCGTGGGAATGGGGACAGCTTAGCGGTTTTACCACTCGCTCGCAGCGAGTATGGTTGGCGGTGTTATGCGGGTTATTGTTGGCGCTGATGCTTTTTCTGTTGCCGGAATATCACCGAAATATTCATCAACCGCTGGTTGAAATCTCACTTTGGGCTTCGCTGGGTTGGTGGATTGTCGCGCTATTGCTGGTGCTGTTTTACCCAGGTTCCGCAGCAATCTGGCGTAACTCTAAAACATTGCGCCTTATTTTTGGCGTGCTAACCATTGTTCCCTTCTTCTGGGGCATGCTGGCGTTACGGGCCTGGCACTACGACGAGAATCATTACAGTGGCGCAATATGGCTGCTCTATGTCATGATCCTGGTATGGGGCGCTGACTCTGGCGCATATATGTTTGGCAAATTGTTTGGTAAACATAAGCTGGCACCGAAGGTTTCTCCGGGTAAAACCTGGCAAGGCTTTATAGGTGGACTCGCGACTGCAGCGGTAATCTCATGGGGTTATGGCATGTGGGCGAATCTCGACGTCGCTCCCGTCACCTTACTCATTTGCTCTATTGTCGCAGCGTTAGCCTCAGTGCTCGGCGATCTGACCGAGAGTATGTTTAAGCGTGAAGCAGGAATTAAGGACAGCGGTCATTTAATTCCAGGACACGGTGGTATTTTAGATCGTATTGATAGCCTGACGGCTGCGGTACCGGTCTTTGCTTGCTTGTTGTTACTGGTATTCAGGACGCTTTAACGGAAGGTAATATGCTGAGTTTTCTCTGGGATTTGGCTTCGTTCATCGTTGCACTGGGTGTACTTATCACCGTGCATGAATTTGGTCATTTCTGGGTTGCCCGGCGTTGTGGTGTTCGCGTTGAGCGTTTCTCAATAGGGTTTGGTAAGGCGCTCTGGCGGCGAACTGATAAGCTCGGCACCGAATATGTTATCGCCCTGATCCCGTTGGGCGGTTATGTCAAAATGCTGGATGAGCGCGCAGAACCGGTCCTTCCGGAACTCCGCCACCATGCCTTCAATAATAAATCTGTCGGCCAACGAGCGGCGATTATTGCCGCAGGTCCGGTTGCAAACTTCATTTTTGCTATCTTTGCCTACTGGCTGGTTTTTATTATTGGTGTGCCTGGCGTACGTCCGGTGGTTGGCGAAATAGCAGCCAATTCGATAGCTGCGGAAGCACAAATTGCACCAGGTACGGAACTAAAAGCCGTAGATGGTATCGAAACGCCTGATTGGGATGCCGTGCGTTTGCAGTTGGTCGATAAAATTGGCGATGAAAGCACCACCATTACGGTAGCGCCATTTGGCAGCGACCAACGGCAAGATGTAAAGCTCGATTTACGTCACTGGGCGTTTGAGCCTGATAAAGAAGATCCGGTAACTTCGCTGGGGATTCGTCCTCGTGGGCCGCAAATTGAACCTGTACTGGAAAATGTGCAGCCAAACTCGGCGGCAAGCAAGGCAGGTTTGCAAGCAGGCGACAGGATCGTTAAAGTCGATGGTCAGCCCTTAACGCAGTGGGTGACCTTTGTGATGCTTGTCCGGGATAACCCGGGTAAATCCTTAGCGTTAGAAATCGAAAGGCAGGGGAGTCCCTTGTCTTTGACATTAATCCCGGAGAGTAAACCGGGTAATGGTAAAGCGATTGGTTTTGTCGGTATTGAGCCGAAAGTCATTCCTTTGCCTGATGAGTATAAAGTTGTACGCCAGTATGGGCCGTTCAACGCCATCGTCGAAGCCACGGACAAAACGTGGCAGTTGATGAAGCTGACGGTCAGTATGCTGGGAAAATTGATCACCGGTGATGTGAAACTGAACAACCTCAGTGGGCCGATCTCTATCGCCAAGGGGGCTGGGATGACAGCGGAACTCGGGGTTGTTTATTACCTGCCGTTTCTTGCGCTTATTAGCGTGAACTTAGGGATAATTAACCTGTTTCCGTTGCCCGTACTTGACGGGGGGCATCTGCTGTTCCTTGCGATCGAAAAGATCAAGGGCGGACCGGTATCCGAGCGGGTTCAAGACTTTTGTTATCGCATTGGCTCGATTTTGCTGGTGCTGTTAATGGGGCTTGCACTTTTCAATGATTTCTCTCGGTTATGAGAGTTAGTTAGGAAGAACGCATAATAACGATGGCGATGAAAAAGTTGCTCATAGCGTCGCTGCTGTTTAGCAGCGCCACCGTATACGGTGCTGAAGGGTTCGTAGTGAAAGATATTCATTTCGAAGGCCTTCAGCGTGTCGCCGTTGGTGCGGCCCTCCTCAGTATGCCGGTGCGCACAGGCGACACGGTTAATGATGAAGATATCAGTAATACCATTCGCGCTCTGTTTGCTACCGGCAACTTTGAGGATGTTCGCGTCCTTCGTGATGGTGATACCCTTCTGGTTCAGGTAAAAGAACGTCCGACCATTGCCAGCATTACTTTCTCCGGTAACAAATCGGTGAAAGATGACATGCTGAAGCAAAACCTCGAGGCTTCTGGCGTGCGTGTGGGCGAATCCCTCGATCGCACCACCATTGCCGATATCGAGAAAGGTCTGGAAGACTTCTACTACAGCGTCGGTAAATATAGCGCCAGCGTTAAAGCTGTCGTGACCCCGCTGCCGCGCAACCGTGTTGACCTAAAACTGGTGTTCCAGGAAGGTGTGTCAGCTGAAATCCAGCAAATTAACATTGTTGGTAACCATGCTTTCACCACCGACGAACTGATCTCTCATTTCCAACTGCGTGACGAAGTGCCGTGGTGGAACGTGGTCGGCGATCGTAAATACCAGAAACAGAAACTGGCGGGCGACCTTGAAACCCTGCGCAGTTACTATCTGGATCGCGGTTATGCCCGTTTCAACATCGACTCTACCCAGGTCAGTCTGACGCCAGATAAAAAAGGTATTTACGTCACGGTGAACATCACCGAAGGCGATCAGTACAAGCTTTCTGGCGTTGAAGTGAGCGGCAACCTTGCCGGGCACTCCGCTGAAATTGAGCAGCTGACTAAGATCGAGCCGGGCGAGCTGTATAACGGCACCAAAGTGACCAAAATGGAAGATGACATTAAAAAGCTTCTTGGTCGCTATGGTTATGCCTATCCGCGCGTACAGTCGATGCCTGAAATTAACGATGCCGACAAAACCGTTAAATTACGCGTGAACGTTGATGCGGGTAACCGTTTCTACGTGCGTAAGATCCGTTTTGAAGGTAACGATACCTCGAAAGATGCCGTCCTGCGTCGCGAAATGCGTCAGATGGAAGGTGCATGGCTGGGGAGCGATCTGGTCGATCAGGGTAAGGAGCGTCTGAATCGTCTGGGCTTCTTTGAAACTGTCGATACCGATACCCAACGTGTTCCGGGTAGCCCGGACCAGGTTGATGTAGTCTACAAGGTGAAAGAACGTAACACCGGTAGCTTCAACTTCGGGATTGGTTACGGTACTGAAAGTGGCGTGAGCTTCCAGGCTGGTGTGCAACAGGATAACTGGTTAGGTACGGGTTATGCTGTTGGTATCAACGGGACCAAAAACGATTACCAGACCTATGCTGAACTGTCGGTAACCAACCCGTACTTCACCGTAGATGGCGTAAGCCTCGGTGGTCGTCTCTTCTATAATGACTTCCAGGCAGATGACGCCGACCTGTCCGACTATACCAACAAGAGTTATGGTACAGACGTGACGTTGGGCTTCCCGATCAACGAATATAACTCGCTGCGTGCAGGTCTGGGTTATGTACATAACTCCCTGTCCAACATGCAGCCTCAGGTTGCGATGTGGCGTTATCTGTACTCTATGGGTGAACATCCGAGCACCTCTGATCAGGATAACAGCTTCAAAACGGACGACTTCACGTTCAACTATGGTTGGACCTACAACAAGCTTGACCGTGGTTACTTCCCGACAGATGGTTCACGGGTCAACCTGACCGGTAAAGTGACCATTCCGGGATCGGATAACGAATACTACAAAGTGACGTTAGACACGGCGACTTATGTGCCGATCGATGACGATCACAAATGGGTTGTTCTGGGTCGTACCCGCTGGGGCTATGGTGATGGTTTAGGCGGCAAAGAGATGCCGTTCTACGAGAACTTCTATGCCGGTGGTTCCAGCACCGTGCGTGGCTTCCAGTCCAATACCATTGGTCCGAAAGCAGTTTACTTCCCGCATCAGGCTAGTAATTATGATCCGGACTATGATTACGAATGTGCGACTCAGGACGGCGCGAAAGACCTGTGTAAATCGGATGATGCTGTAGGCGGTAACGCTATGGCGGTTGCCAGCCTCGAGTTCATCACCCCGACGCCGTTCATTAGCGACAAGTATGCTAACTCGGTTCGTACTTCCTTCTTCTGGGATATGGGTACCGTTTGGGATACAAACTGGGATTCCAGCCAATATTCTGGATATCCGGACTATAGTGATCCAAGCAATATCCGTATGTCTGCGGGTATCGCATTACAATGGATGTCCCCATTGGGGCCGTTGGTGTTCTCCTACGCCCAGCCGTTCAAAAAGTACGATGGAGACAAGGCAGAACAGTTCCAGTTTAACATCGGTAAAACCTGGTAAGTGTTCTCCACAAAGGAATGTAGTGGTAGTGTAGCGATGACTTTAGGCGATCAATATAAGATCGCCGGGCCACGCAAAGAACTGCACCCTCCGGTGCAAATGGGATGGTAAGGAGTTTATTGTGAAAAAGTGGTTATTAGCTGCAGGTCTCGGTTTAGCACTGGCAACTTCTGCTCAGGCGGCTGACAAAATTGCAATCGTCAATATGGGCAGCCTGTTCCAGCAGGTAGCGCAGAAAACCGGTGTTTCTAACACGCTGGAAAATGAGTTCAAAGGCCGTGCCAGCGAACTGCAGCGTATGGAAACCGATCTGCAGGCTAAAATGAAAAAACTGCAGTCCATGAAAGCGGGCAGCGATCGCACCAAACTGGAAAAAGACGTGATGGCTCAGCGCCAGACTTTTGCTCAGAAAGCGCAGGCTTTTGAGCAGGATCGCGCACGTCGTTCCAACGAAGAACGCGGCAAACTGGTTACTCGTATCCAGACTGCTGTGAAATCCGTTGCCAACAGCCAGGATATCGATCTGGTTGTTGATGCAAACGCCGTTGCTTACAACAGCAGCGATGTAAAAGACATCACTGCCGACGTACTGAAACAGGTTAAATAAGTAATGCCTTCAATTCGACTGGCTGATTTAGCGCAGCAGTTGGATGCAGAACTACACGGTGATGGCGATATCGTCATCACCGGCGTTGCGTCCATGCAATCTGCACAAACAGGTCACATCACGTTCATGGTTAACCCAAAATACCGTGAGCATTTAGGCTTGTGCCAGGCGTCCGCGGTTGTCATGACCCAGGACGATCTTCCTTTCGCGAAAAGTGCCGCGGTGGTAGTGAAGAATCCCTACCTGACTTACGCGCGCATGGCGCAAATTTTAGATACCACGCCGCAGCCCGCGCAGAACATTGCACCCAGTGCGGTGATCGACGCGACGGCGAAGCTGGGTAACAACGTATCGATTGGCGCTAACGCGGTGATTGAGTCCGGCGTTGAACTGGGCGATAACGTGATTATCGGTGCCGGTTGCTTCGTAGGTAAAAACAGCAAAATCGGTGCAGGTTCGCGTCTCTGGGCGAATGTAACCATTTACCATGAGATCCAGATCGGTCAGAATTGCCTGATCCAGTCCGGAACAGTGGTAGGCGCAGACGGCTTTGGTTATGCCAACGATCGTGGTAACTGGGTGAAGATCCCACAGATTGGTCGCGTAATTATTGGCGATCGTGTGGAGATCGGCGCATGTACTACCATCGATCGCGGCGCGCTGGATGACACTGTTATTGGCAATGGCGTGATCATTGATAACCAGTGCCAGATTGCACATAACGTCGTGATTGGCGACAATACGGCAGTTGCCGGTGGCGTCATTATGGCGGGCAGCCTGAAAATTGGTCGTTACTGCATGATCGGCGGAGCCAGCGTAATCAACGGGCATATGGAAATATGCGACAAAGTGACGGTTACGGGCATGGGTATGGTGATGCGTCCCATCACTGAACCAGGCGTCTATTCCTCAGGCATTCCGCTGCAACCCAACAAAGTCTGGCGCAAAACCGCGGCACTGGTGATGAACATTGATGACATGAGCAAGCGTCTGAAATCGCTTGAGCGCAAGGTTAATCAACAAGACTAACGTTCCATCTTTTGTTCGCCAAACTTTACGGCCTGTCTCATTCTTACGATTGCGGCAGGCCGTGTTATTATTGTCGTTTCTTATATTTTGACAGGAAGAGTATCTTGACTACTAACACTCATACTCTGCAGATTGAAGAGATTTTAGAACTTCTGCCGCACCGTTTCCCGTTCTTACTGGTGGATCGCGTGCTGGATTTTGAAGAAGGTCGTTTTCTGCGCGCAGTAAAAAATGTCTCTGTCAATGAGCCATTCTTCCAGGGCCATTTCCCTGGAAAACCGATTTTCCCGGGTGTGCTGATTCTGGAAGCAATGGCACAGGCAACAGGTATTCTGGCGTTTAAAAGCGTAGGAAAACTGGAACCGGGTGAGCTGTACTACTTCGCCGGTATTGACGAAGCGCGCTTCAAGCGCCCGGTCGTGCCTGGCGATCAAATGATCATGGAAGTCACTTTCGAAAAAACGCGCCGCGGCCTGACCCGTTTTAAAGGGGTTGCTCTGGTCGACGGTAAAGTAGTTTGCGAAGCAACGATGATGTGTGCTCGTAGCCGGGAGGCCTGATACGTGATTGATAAATCCGCCTTTGTGCATCCAACCGCCATTGTGGAAGAGGGCGCGTCGATTGGCGCTAACGCTCACATTGGTCCTTTTTGTATCGTTGGACCCCATGTCGAAATTGGTGAGGGTACCGTACTGAAATCTCACGTTGTCGTGAATGGTCATACTAAAATTGGCCGCGATAATGAGATTTATCAGTTCGCCTCCATCGGCGAAGTTAACCAGGATCTGAAATATGCTGGCGAACCGACCCGCGTGGAAATCGGCGATCGTAACCGCATTCGCGAAAGCGTCACCATTCATCGTGGCACAGTCCAGGGCGGTGGATTGACGAAGGTGGGCAGCGACAACTTACTGATGATCAACGCGCACATTGCGCACGATTGTACGGTAGGTAACCGCTGTATTCTCGCCAACAACGCAACGCTGGCGGGTCACGTATCGGTTGACGACTTCGCGATCATCGGCGGCATGACCGCAGTCCATCAGTTCTGCATCATTGGTGCGCATGTGATGGTTGGCGGCTGCTCCGGTGTGGCGCAGGACGTCCCTCCTTATGTCATTGCGCAGGGTAACCACGCAACACCGTTCGGTGTCAATATCGAAGGGCTGAAGCGCCGCGGATTCAGCCGTGAGGCGATTACCGCTATCCGCAATGCGTATAAGCTGATTTATCGTAGCGGTAAAACGCTCGATGAAGTGAAACCGGAAATTGCTGAACTGGCGGAAACATATCCGGAAGTGAAAGCCTTTACCGATTTCTTTGCACGCTCAACGCGCGGTCTGATTCGTTAATGACTGAACAGCGTCCATTAACGATTGCCCTGGTCGCCGGAGAAACCTCCGGCGATATCCTGGGGGCCGGTTTAATCCGCGCTCTGAAAGAACGTGTGCCCAACGCCCGCTTTGTTGGTGTTGCCGGGCCACGAATGCAGGCTGAAGGCTGCGAAGCCTGGTACGAAATGGAAGAACTGGCGGTGATGGGCATTGTTGAAGTGCTCGGGCGTCTGCGTCGCTTACTGCATATTCGTGCCGATCTGACAACGCGTTTTGGCGAACTGAAGCCAGATGTTTTTGTCGGTATTGATGCCCCTGACTTCAATATTACCCTTGAAGGTAACCTCAAAAAGCAGGGTATCAAAACCATTCATTACGTCAGTCCGTCCGTCTGGGCGTGGCGACAGAAACGCGTTTTCAAAATAGGCAGAGCCACCGATCTGGTGCTCGCATTTCTGCCTTTCGAAAAAGCGTTTTATGACAAATACAACGTACCGTGCCGCTTTATCGGTCATACCATGGCTGATGCCATGCCATTAGATCCAGATAAAAATGGTGCCCGTGATGTACTGGGGATCCCTCACGATGCCCACTGTCTGGCATTGTTGCCGGGCAGCCGTGGTGCAGAAGTCGAAATGCTTAGTGCCGATTTCCTGAAAACAGCCCAGCTTTTGCGCCAGACATATCCGGATCTCGAAATCGTGGTGCCGCTGGTGAATGCCAAACGCCGCGAGCAGTTTGAACGCATCAAAGCTGAAGTTGCGCCAGACCTGTCGGTTCATATGCTGGATGGGATGGGCCGTGAGGCGATGGTCGCCAGTGATGCGGCACTACTGGCGTCGGGGACGGCAGCACTGGAGTGCATGCTGGCGAAATGCCCGATGGTAGTGGGATATCGCATGAAGCCTTTTACCTTCTGGCTGGCGAAGCGACTGGTGAAAACTGATTATGTCTCTCTACCCAATTTGCTGGCGGGCAGAGAGTTAGTCAAAGAGTTATTGCAGGAAGAGTGTGAGCCGCAAAAACTGGCTGCGGCGCTGTTACCGCTGTTGGCGAACGGGAAAACCAGCCACGCGATGCACGACACCTTCCGTGAACTGCATCAGCAGATCCGCTGCAATGCCGATGAGCAGGCGGCACAAGCCGTTCTGGAGTTAGCACAATGATCGAATTTGTTTATCCGCACACGCAGCTGGTTGCGGGTGTGGATGAAGTCGGACGCGGGCCGTTAGTTGGCGCGGTCGTCACCGCTGCGGTGATCCTTGACCCATCGCGCCCGATTGCCGGGCTGAATGATTCCAAAAAGCTGAGCGAAAAACGCCGTCTGGCGCTCTATGAAGAGATCAAAGAGAAAGCGTTGAGCTGGAGTCTGGGCCGCGCGGAACCCCACGAAATCGACGAGCTGAATATTTTACACGCGACCATGCTGGCGATGCAGCGTGCCGTCGCTGGGCTGCATATTGCGCCGGAATATGTGTTGATTGATGGTAACCGCTGCCCGAAATTACCGATGCCTGCGATGGCTGTGGTGAAAGGCGATAGCCGCGTACCGGAAATCAGTGCCGCGTCTATCCTGGCGAAAGTGACGCGTGACGCCGAAATGGCGGCGCTGGATATTGTTTTCCCGCAATATGGTTTTGCCCAACACAAAGGGTATCCAACTGCTTTTCATCTGGAAAAACTGGCTGAATATGGCGCGACTGAACATCATCGTCGCAGCTTTGGGCCTGTCAAACGCGCACTGGGACTTGCGTCCTGATTCTTGTGTCGAGATTAAGTAAACCGGAATCTGAAGATGTCTGAACCACGTTTCGTACACCTGCGGGTGCACAGCGACTACTCGATGATCGATGGCCTGGCCAAAACCGCGCCGCTGGTAAAAAAGGCGGCGGCGTTAGGGATGCCAGCACTGGCGATCACCGATTTCACCAACCTTTGCGGTCTGGTGAAGTTCTACGGAGCGGGACATGGCGCAGGGATTAAGCCTATCGTCGGGGCAGATTTTAATGTCCAGTGCGACCTGCTGGGTGATGAGTTAACTCACCTGACGGTGCTGGCGGCGAACAATACCGGCTATCAGAATCTGACGTTGCTGATCTCAAAAGCGTATCAGCGCGGGTACGGTGCTGCCGGGCCGATCATCGATCGCGACTGGCTTATCGAATTAAACGAAGGGCTGATCCTTCTTTCTGGCGGGCGCATGGGCGACGTCGGACGCAGTCTTTTGCGTGGTAACAGCGCGCTGGTAGATGAGTGTGTCGCGTTTTATGAAGAACACTTCCCGGATCGCTATTTTCTCGAGCTGATCCGCACCGGAAGGCCGGACGAAGAAAGCTATCTGCACGCTGCGGTGGAACTGGCGGAAGCGCGCGGTTTGCCCGTCGTAGCGACCAACGACGTGCGCTTTATCGACAGCAGCGACTTTGACGCACACGAAATCCGCGTCGCGATCCACGACGGCTTTACCCTAGATGATCCTAAACGCCCGCGTAACTATTCGCCGCAGCAATATATGCGTAGCGAAGAGGAGATGTGCGAGCTGTTTGCCGACATCCCCGAAGCCCTTGCCAACACCGTTGAGATCGCCAAACGCTGTAACGTAACTGTGCGTCTTGGTGAATACTTCCTGCCGCAGTTCCCGACCGGGGACATGAGCACCGAAGATTATCTGGTCAAGCGTGCAAAAGAAGGCCTGGAAGAGCGTCTGGCCTTTTTATTCCCTGATGAGGAAGAACGTCTTAAGCGCCGCCCGGAATATGACGAACGTCTGGAGACTGAACTTCAGGTTATCAACCAGATGGGCTTCCCGGGCTACTTCCTCATCGTTATGGAATTTATCCAGTGGTCGAAAGATAACGGCGTACCGGTAGGGCCAGGCCGTGGCTCCGGTGCGGGTTCACTGGTGGCCTACGCGCTGAAAATCACCGACCTTGATCCGCTGGAATTTGACCTGCTGTTCGAACGTTTCCTTAACCCGGAACGTGTCTCCATGCCTGACTTTGACGTTGACTTCTGTATGGAGAAACGCGATCAGGTTATCGAACACGTGGCGGACATGTACGGTCGTGATGCGGTATCGCAGATCATCACCTTCGGTACGATGGCGGCGAAAGCGGTGATCCGCGACGTAGGTCGCGTGCTGGGGCATCCGTACGGCTTTGTCGATCGTATCTCGAAACTGATCCCGCCCGATCCGGGGATGACGCTGGCGAAAGCGTTTGAAGCCGAGCCGCAGCTGCCGGAAATCTACGAAGCGGATGAAGAAGTTAAGGCGCTGATCGACATGGCGCGCAAACTGGAAGGGGTCACCCGTAACGCCGGTAAGCACGCCGGTGGGGTGGTTATCGCACCGACCAAAATTACCGATTTTGCGCCGCTTTACTGCGATGAAGAGGGCAAACATCCGGTCACCCAGTTTGATAAAAGCGACGTTGAATACGCCGGACTGGTGAAGTTCGACTTCCTTGGTTTGCGTACGCTCACCATCATCAACTGGGCGCTGGAGATGATCAACAAGCGGCGGGCGAAGAATGGCGAGCCGCCGCTGGATATCGCCGCGATCCCGCTGGATGATAAGAAAAGCTTCGACATGCTGCAACGCTCGGAAACCACGGCGGTATTCCAGCTTGAATCGCGCGGTATGAAAGACCTGATCAAGCGTCTGCAACCTGACTGCTTCGAAGATATGATCGCACTGGTGGCACTGTTCCGCCCTGGTCCGTTGCAGTCAGGGATGGTGGATAACTTTATCGACCGTAAACATGGTCGCGAAGAGATCTCCTATCCGGACGTACAGTGGCAGCATGAAAGCCTGAAACCGGTACTGGAGCCAACCTACGGCATCATCCTGTATCAGGAACAGGTCATGCAGATTGCGCAGGTGCTTTCTGGTTATACCCTCGGTGGCGCGGATATGCTGCGTCGTGCGATGGGTAAGAAAAAGCCGGAAGAGATGGCTAAGCAGCGTTCTGTATTTGCTGAAGGTGCAGAAAAGAACGGAATCAACGCTGAACTGGCGATGAAAATCTTCGACCTGGTGGAAAAATTCGCTGGTTACGGATTTAACAAATCGCACTCTGCGGCCTATGCTTTGGTGTCATATCAAACGTTATGGCTGAAAGCGCACTATCCGGCGGAGTTTATGGCGGCGGTAATGACCGCCGATATGGACAACACCGAGAAGGTGGTGGGCCTGGTGGATGAGTGCTGGCGGATGGGGCTGAAAATCCTGCCACCAGATATAAACTCCGGTCTTTACCATTTCCACGTCAACGACGACGGCGAAATCGTGTATGGTATTGGCGCGATCAAAGGGGTCGGTGAAGGTCCGATTGAGGCCATCATCGAAGCCCGTAATAAAGGCGGCTACTTCCGCGAACTGTTTGATCTCTGCGCCCGAACCGACACCAAAAAGTTAAACCGGCGGGTGCTGGAAAAACTGATCATGTCCGGGGCGTTTGACCGTCTTGGGCCACACCGCGCGGCGCTGATGAACTCGCTGGGCGATGCGTTAAAAGCGGCAGATCAACACGCGAAAGCGGAAGCTATCGGTCAGGCCGATATGTTCGGCGTGCTGGCCGAAGAGCCGGAACAAATTGAACAATCCTACGCCAGCTGCCAACCGTGGCCGGAGCAGGTGGTGTTAGATGGGGAACGTGAAACGTTAGGTCTGTACCTGACGGGACACCCTATCAACCAGTATTTAAAAGAGATTGAGCGTTATGTCGGAGGCGTAAGGCTGAAAGACATGCACCCGACAGAACGTGGTAAAGTCATCACGGCTGCGGGGCTCGTTGTTGCCGCGCGGGTTATGGTCACCAAGCGCGGCAATCGTATCGGTATCTGCACGCTGGATGACCGTTCCGGGCGGCTGGAAGTGATGTTGTTTACTGACGCCCTGGATAAATACCAGCAATTGCTGGAAAAAGACCGCATACTTATCGTCAGCGGACAGGTCAGCTTTGATGACTTCAGCGGTGGGCTTAAAATGACCGCTCGCGAAGTGATGGATATTGACGAAGCCCGGGAAAAATATGCTCGCGGGCTTGCTATCTCGCTGACGGACAGGCAAATTGATGACCAGCTTTTAAACCGACTCCGTCAGTCTCTGGAACCCCACCGCTCTGGGACAATTCCAGTACATCTCTACTATCAGAGGGCGGATGCACGCGCGCGGTTGCGTTTTGGCGCGACGTGGCGTGTCTCTCCGAGCGATCGTTTATTAAACGATCTCCGTGGCCTCATTGGTTCGGAGCAGGTGGAACTGGAGTTTGACTAATACAGGAATACTATGAGTCTGAATTTCCTTGATTTTGAACAGCCGATTGCAGAGCTGGAAGCGAAAATCGATTCTCTGACTGCGGTTAGCCGTCAGGATGAGAAACTGGATATTAACATCGATGAAGAAGTGCATCGTCTGCGTGAAAAAAGCGTAGAACTGACGCGTAAAATCTTCGCCGATCTTGGTGCATGGCAGATTGCGCAACTGGCACGCCATCCACAGCGTCCTTATACCCTGGATTACGTTCGCCTGGCATTTGATGAATTTGACGAACTGGCTGGCGACCGCGCGTATGCAGACGATAAAGCTATCGTCGGTGGTATCGCCCGTCTCGATGGTCGTCCGGTGATGATCATTGGTCATCAAAAAGGTCGTGAAACCAAAGAAAAAATTCGCCGTAACTTTGGTATGCCAGCGCCAGAAGGTTACCGCAAAGCACTGCGTCTGATGCAAATGGCTGAACGCTTTAAGATGCCAATCATCACCTTTATCGACACCCCGGGGGCTTATCCGGGCGTGGGCGCAGAAGAGCGCGGTCAGTCTGAAGCCATTGCACGCAACCTGCGTGAAATGTCTCGCCTTAGCGTACCGACTATTTGTACCGTTATCGGTGAAGGTGGTTCTGGCGGCGCGCTGGCGATTGGCGTGGGCGATAAAGTGAATATGCTGCAATACAGCACCTATTCCGTTATCTCGCCGGAAGGTTGTGCGTCCATTCTGTGGAAGAGCGCCGACAAAGCGCCGCTGGCGGCTGAAGCGATGGGTATCATTGCTCCGCGTCTGAAAGAACTGAAACTGATCGACTCCATCATCCCGGAACCGCTGGGTGGTGCTCACCGTAACCCGGAAGCGATGGCGGCATCGTTGAAAGCGCAACTGCTGGCGGATCTGGCCGATCTCGACGTGTTAAGCACTGAAGATTTAAAAAATCGTCGTTATCAGCGCCTGATGAGCTACGGTTACGCGTAATTCGCAAAAGTTCTGAAAAAGGGGTCACTTCGGTGGCCCTTTTTTATCGCCACGGTTTGAGCAGGCTATGATTAAGGAAGGATTTTCCAGGAGGAACACATGAACATCATTGCCATTATGGGACCGCATGGCGTCTTTTATAAAGATGAGCCCATCAAAGAACTGGAGTCGGCGCTGGTGGCGCAAGGCTTTCAGATTATCTGGCCACAAAACAGCGTTGATTTGCTGAAATTTATCGAACATAACCCACGAATTTGCGGCGTGATTTTTGACTGGGATGAGTACAGTCTCGATTTATGTAGCGATATCAATCAACTTAATGAATATCTTCCGCTTTATGCCTTTATCAACACCCACTCGACGATGGATGTCAGCGTGCAGGATATGCGGATGGCGCTCTGGTTTTTTGAATATGCGCTGGGGCAGGCAGAAGATATCGCCATTCGTATTCGTCAGTACACTAACGAATATCTTGATAACATTACACCGCCGTTCACGAAAGCCTTGTTTACCTACGTCAAAGAGCGGAAGTACACCTTTTGTACGCCGGGTCATATGGGCGGCACCGCATATCAAAAAAGCCCGGTTGGCTGTCTGTTTTATGATTTTTTCGGCGGGAATACTCTTAAGGCTGATGTCTCTATTTCGGTTACCGAGCTTGGTTCGTTGCTCGACCACACCGGGCCACACCTGGAAGCGGAAGAGTACATCGCGCGGACTTTTGGCGCGGAACAGAGTTATATTGTTACCAACGGAACATCGACGTCGAACAAAATTGTGGGTATGTACGCCGCGCCATCCGGCAGTACGCTGTTGATCGACCGCAATTGTCATAAATCGCTGGCGCATCTGTTGATGATGAACGATGTAGTGCCAGTCTGGCTGAAACCGACGCGTAATGCGTTGGGGATTCTTGGTGGGATCCCGCGCCGTGAATTTACTCGCGACAGCATCGAAGAGAAAGTCGCTGCTACCACGCAAGCACAATGGCCGGTTCATGCGGTGATTACCAACTCCACCTATGATGGCTTGCTCTACAACACCGACTGGATCAAACAGACGCTGGATGTCCCGTCGATTCACTTCGATTCTGCCTGGGTGCCGTACACCCATTTTCATCCGATCTACCAGGGTAAAAGTGGTATGAGCGGCGAGCGTGTTGCGGGAAAAGTGATCTTCGAAACGCAATCGACCCACAAAATGCTGGCGGCGTTATCGCAGGCTTCGCTGATCCACATTAAAGGCGAGTATGACGAAGAGGCGTTTAACGAAGCCTTTATGATGCATACCACCACCTCGCCCAGTTATCCCATTGTTGCTTCGGTTGAGACGGCGGCGGCGATGCTGCGTGGTAATCCGGGCAAACGGCTGATTAACCGTTCGGTGGAGCGGGCGCTGCATTTTCGCAAAGAGGTCCAGCGGCTGCGGGAAGAGTCTGACGGTTGGTTTTTCGATATCTGGCAACCGCCGCAGGTGGATGAAGCCGAATGCTGGCCCGTTGCGCCTGGCGAACAGTGGCACGGCTTTAACGATGCGGATGCCGATCATATGTTTCTCGATCCGGTTAAAGTCACTATTTTGACACCGGGGATGGACGAGCAGGGCAATATGAGCGAGGAGGGGATCCCGGCGGCGCTGGTAGCAAAATTCCTCGACGAACGAGGGATCGTAGTAGAGAAAACCGGTCCTTATAACCTGCTGTTTCTCTTTAGTATTGGAATCGATAAAACCAAAGCAATGGGATTATTGCGTGGGTTGACGGAATTTAAGCGCTCTTACGATCTCAACCTGCGGATCAAAAATATGCTACCCGATCTCTATGCTGAAGATCCCGATTTCTACCGCAATATGCGCATTCAGGATCTGGCGCAAGGGATCCATAAGCTGATTCGTAAACACGATCTTCCCGGTTTGATGTTGCGGGCATTTGATACCTTGCCGGAGATGATCATGACGCCACATCAGGCATGGCAGAGGCAAATTAAAGGCGAAGTAGAAACCATTGCGCTGGAACAACTGGTCGGTAGAGTATCGGCAAATATGATCCTGCCTTATCCACCTGGCGTACCGCTGCTGATGCCAGGAGAAATGCTGACCGAGGAGAGCCGCACGGTACTCGATTTTCTACTGATGCTTTGTTCTGTAGGGCAACATTACCCCGGTTTTGAAACGGATATTCACGGCGCGAAACAGGACGAAGACGGCGTTTACCGCGTACGAGTCCTAAAAATGGCGGGATAACTTGCCAGAGCGGCTTCCGGGCGAGTAACGTGCTGTTAACAAATAAAGGAGACGTTATGCTGGGTTTAAAACAGGTTCACCATATTGCGATTATTGCGACGGATTATGCGGTGAGCAAAGCGTTTTACTGCGATATTCTTGGTTTCACGCTGCAAAGCGAAGTCTATCGCGAAGCGCGCGATTCGTGGAAAGGGGATTTGGCGCTTAATGGGCAATATGTGATTGAGCTTTTCTCATTTCCGTTCCCGCCGGAGCGCCCCAGCCGACCGGAAGCTTGCGGCCTGCGTCATCTGGCTTTTAGCGTTGATGATATCGATGCGGCAGTGGCGCACCTTGAAAGCCATAACGTGAAGTGTGAAGCCATCCGTGTCGATCCATACACGCAAAAACGCTTCACGTTCTTTAACGATCCGGACGGGCTGCCGCTGGAACTGTATGAGCAGTAAGGCTTGTCATCGCCACATTTGCCCGGTAACGTGCCGGGCATTGCTACTGTAAAATCGCATCATCATGACACTCACGCTCAATAGACAACTTCTCACCTCACGCCAGATTCTGGTGGCCTTTAGCGGCGGGCTTGACTCTACCGTTCTGCTGCATCAGTTGGTGCAGTGGCGGGCGGAAAATCCGGGCGTCACTCTGCGCGCTATCCATGTGCATCACGGTTTAAGTGCCAATGCCGACGCCTGGGTTATGCATTGCGAGAACATCTGCCAACAGTGGCAGGTGCCGCTGGTGGTCGAGCGCGTGCAACTTGCGCAAGAAGGACTGGGCATTGAGGCCCAGGCGCGGCAGGCACGTTATCAGGCATTTGCCCGCACCTTGTTACCCGGTGAAGTGCTGGTCACCGCGCAACATCTCGACGATCAATGTGAAACCTTTCTGCTGGCGCTAAAACGCGGTAGCGGCCCTGCCGGGCTTTCGGCTATGGCGGAAGTCTCGGAGTTTGCCGGAACGCGGCTTATTCGCCCGTTGCTCGCCCGCACGCGGGGAGAACTGATGCAGTGGGCGCGTCAGTATGATTTACGCTGGATTGAAGACGAAAGTAATCAGGATGATAGCTACGATCGTAACTTCCTGCGCCTGCGCGTGGTGCCGTTATTGCAGCAGCGTTGGCCGCATTTTGCCGAAGCAACGGCCCGCAGCGCTGCGCTTTGCGCTGAACAAGAGAGCCTGTTAGATGAACTGCTGGCGGATGATATAGCGCACTGTCAAACGTCGCAGGGGACGCTGCAGATTGCGCCAATGCTGGCGATGAGTGATGCCCGCCGCGCGGCGATTATCCGCCGCTGGCTGGCAGGGAAGAATGCACCGATGCCTTCCCGCGACGCGTTGGTGAGGATCTGGCAGGAAGTGGCGCTGGCGCGGGAAGATGCTTCCCCCTGTTTACGCCTGGGCGCGTTTGAAATCCGCCGCTATCAGTCGCAACTGTGGTGGATTAAATCCGTCACTGGGCAAAGCGAAACCATTGTGCCGTGGCAGACGTGGCTACAACCGCTGGAATTACCGGCGGGACTGGGAAGTGTACAGCTTACTGCGGGAGGCGATATTCGCCCTCCGCGTGCAGACGAAGCGGTCAGCGTACGTTTCAAAGCGCCAGGATTGCTGCATATTATCGGGCGCAACGGCGGACGTAAGCTGAAGAAAATCTGGCAGGAGCTGGGCGTTCCGCCGTGGCTACGTGACACCACGCCACTGCTGTTTTATGGCGAAACGCTGATTGCGGCGGCAGGAGTATTTATGACGCAAGAAGGTATGGCTGAAAGTGAGAATGGAGTAAGTTTTGTCTGGCAGAGAAATGGTTAGTCAGTGAAGGCCGGATACGCATCAAACGTCGCATCCGGCAAAAGTCAATCAGGACTCGCTCACCACCACCGTACCGATTTCCGGGTGGCTAAAGCTGGTAATTTTATCCAGACGCAGCTCGCGGGTTGTACCAGCGGCCTCGACGACCAGATACTCCACATTTTTGCGGGAGACTAAATCGCTGGCCTTCGCCTGCAATTTTTCGCCATCTTTCAGCTCAAGTGTCAGCATTAAATGATGCTGGCAGGCGAGCTCAAGATTATCGTAATCATCACAATTGATTGGTTGATACGTATCATTCATTGACATAATCGCTCACCAGTAAGTTTGCCGCAGCGTATGCTGCTTTTTCCCTGACAGCCTCAGAAAGGGCGTCGTCGGCAGCCATTTCATTCAGCACTTTCAAAACGCAGCCCAGCGCGTCCGGAACGTATCCTAAGTCTCCGCTGGCGATTTCCGCGTACCGCTTGCGTATTAACTCACAATATTTTTCCACATGCCCTCCTGTCAGCACTCTGACTTAACCGTGGATGCAAGTCTAAGCCTACGAAGATAAACTCTGTTTCGCAAGGTGACTATACCACACTCATTTCTGCAATATCAGCGCCGCAACTGCACGTATTCCGTTACAATGGCCTCCTGATTCGAAAGGAGTTTTCTTATGGCGCTTAAAGCGACAATTTATAAAGCGACGGTTAATGTGGCCGATCTCGACCGCAACCAGTTTCTCGATGCCTCTCTGACGCTGGCGCGCCATCCTTCAGAAACCCAGGAGCGTATGATGCTGCGCCTGCTGGCGTGGCTAAAATATGCCGATGAACGTCTGCAATTTACCCGTGGCTTGTGTGCCGATGATGAGCCGGAAGCGTGGCGGCGTAACGATCATTTGGGCATTGATTTGTGGATTGAGCTGGGGCTGCCGGATGAGCGGCGGATTAAGAAAGCCTGCACCCAGGCCGCAGAAGTAGCGCTGTTTGCCTATAATAGTCGGGCGGCGCAAATCTGGTGGCAGCAAAATCAGAGCAAATGTGCGCAGTTTGCCAATCTTTCCGTCTGGTATCTGGACGATGAACAACTGGCGAAAGTAAGCGCCTTTGCCGATCGTACCATGACGCTGCAGGCAACGATTCAGGATGGCGTGATCTGGTTATCGGATGATAAGAATAATCTGGAAGTGAACTTAACCGTCTGGCAACAACCTTCATGATTGTGATTTCCCGACATGTTGCTATCCCCGATGGTGAGCTTGAGATCACCGCCATTCGTGCGCAGGGCGCGGGCGGGCAGCATGTTAATAAGACCTCAACGGCTATTCATCTGCGTTTTGACATTCGGGCGTCCAGCCTGCCAGAGTATTACAAAGAGCGTCTGCTCGCCGCCAGCCATCATTTGATCAGCAGTGATGGCGTGATTGTCATTAAGGCACAGGAATACCGCAATCAGGAGCTCAACCGCGAAGCGGCGCTGGCCCGGCTGGTGGCAGTGATTAAAGATTTAACAACAGAACAAAAAGCCCGACGACCCACGCGGCCCACCCGCGCATCAAAAGAGCGCAGGCTGGCATCGAAAGCACAAAAATCAAGCGTGAAGGCGATGCGCGGCAAAGTGCGCAGCGGTCGGGAATAAAAAGAAGGAATGGATGGTGAAAAAAGCGATAGTGACAGCGATGGCTGTAATCAGCCTCTTTACTCTGATGGGATGTAATAATCGGGCCGAAGTCGACACGCTTTCTCCGGCGCAGGCTGCCGAACTGAAACCGATGCCGCAAAGTTGGCGCGGCGTGCTGCCGTGTGCCGATTGCGAAGGGATCGAAACCTCTCTGTTCCTCGAAAAAGATGGAACCTGGGTGATGAATGAACGCTATCTTGGTGCGCGTGAAGAGCCTTCCTCTTTCGCTTCCTACGGTACATGGGCGCGAACCGCTGACAAGCTGGTATTAACCGACAGCAAAGGTGAAAAGTCATATTATCGGGCGAAAGGCGATGCGCTGGAGATGCTCGATCGTGAAGGTAATCCGATTGAATCGCAGTTCAACTATACGCTGGAACCGGCGCAATCCAGTTTACCCATGACGCCGATGACCCTGCGGGGCATGTATTTTTATATGGCTGATGCGGCGACCTTCACTGATTGCGCGACCGGAAAACGTTTCATGGTAGCGAATAATGCAGAGCTGGAGCGTGGCTACCTGGCGGCGCGCGGTCATAGTGAAAAACCGATGTTACTGTCAGTAGAAGGTCACTTTACGCTTGAGGCTAATCCGGATACCGGTGCGCCAACCAAAGTATTAGCGCCCGATACGGCAGGTAAATTTTACCCGAACCAGGATTGCAGTAGTTTGGGGCAGTAATTGAAAGCCGGAGCATTCTCCGGCTTTCATCACTGAGTCAGCCCAACAAAGCGACCCGCCTTGATATAAATCCCTGGCTTCAGGTGCCCAACATACTGTAACTGCGTTTCTGGCTTAAACGCAGAGACATCACCAATACGCATATGCATCAGATCGGCAGGGCTAATCCAGCCCGATTGCGCCAGGGTAAGCGGATGCCCGGCTTTGGCAAATGCATCAGTGACAAATTCCGAACAAAACCACGACTTTTTGTCTCCTTCGCCCACACTGCTTAACTGCGCTTTCGCCAGGCCGCTGACGCACTGTTGACGAAAATCCTCGGAGAACGGATTCAGTGAGCACATCTGGCGAGTCACCATAAAGGGAATAAATTCGACAATGCCGCGATAGTTGTAACCGCTATCTTTAATTTTGTTGGCGAACGCGGTGATTTCTGTGGCTTGTTGCGGGGTAAGATCCGGGACTCGTAAGACGAAAAGCTTATCGCTATGCTTCATCGCTTTTTTGAGGGAAACAATCTGGACGCCAGCGCCTGTCGCTTCTGCAACGTTATTTTCACCCAGATAGATTGCAACGTGACTCACAGAGGAAGTGCTGAAGACGCGGATTCCAAATGAGGTTACCCCAAGGCTTGAGGAGAACAGCAAATCGCCGGGTTTGAGATCAGGTTCCGTTATTTCTTTTATTGATTGTTCGGTAAAAGAGCTTTGATGCTGGAATTGGACTGCCCATGTTTTCGCCCCGGCATCTACCGCTGTGGCTGATGAGTCTGGCTGGCTGATATCTACGGTACAGGCCGAAAGGAAAAGAAAGCAGGGGAGAAGCAGGCAGCAATGCGCCTTTGGTTTATCCATTTTATACAAGCCATGTAAAAAAGGGCCCTGAAATTCAGGACCCTTTCTGGCATCAGCCTTTAATCTGTTTCACCAGATAATCGACGATGTCACCAGTCTTAATTAACTGTTTCTCGCCGTTACGACGATATTTATATTCGATATCGTCGTTGTCGAGGTTACGGTCGCCCAGCACAATAGTGTGCGGAATACCGATCAGTTCCATATCAGCAAACATCACGCCCGGACGCTCTTTGCGGTCATCCAGCAGCACTTCGATACCCTGCGCGCGCAGTTCGCTGTACAGTTTCTCAGCAAGCTCCTGTACGCGGAAGGATTTGTGCATGTTCATCGGCAGAATCGCCACCTGGAACGGTGCGATAGCGTCAGGCCATACGATGCCGCGTTCGTCGTAGTTCTGCTCAATCGCCGCAGCTACTACACGCGTTACTCCGATACCGTAGCAACCCATCGTCAGGATTTGATTACGGCCATCTTCACCCTGTACGGAGGCTTTCAGTGCTTCGGAGTACTTGGTACCCAGCTGGAAGATGTGACCAACTTCGATACCACGTTTGATCAGCAGTGTACCCTGGCCATCCGGGCTTGGATCGCCCGCCACCACGTTACGGATATCAGCAATTTCTGGGGTAGCGACATCGCGATCCCAGTTGATGCCGAAGTAGTGTTTACCATCGATGTTAGCACCAGCAGCGAAATCACTCATCGCTGCAACGGTACGGTCAATCACCACCGGAATCGGCATGTTTACCGGACCCAGTGAACCCGGACCTGCTTTAACCACGGCACGAATTTCTTCTTCGGTCGCAAAAGTCAGCGGGCTTGCAACCTGCGGCAGTTTTTCTGCTTTAACTTCGTTCAGCTCGTGGTCACCACGCACCAGCAGCGCAACCAGCGGGAAGCTACTGCCTTCAACCGCTTTAACCAGCAGAGTCTTCACCGTTTTCTCAATCGGCAGATTGAACTGTTCAACCAGTTCCGCGATGGTTTTCGCGTTCGGCGTATCAACCAGCGTCATTTCCTGGGTAGCAGCAGCGCGCGGTTCTTTCGGCGCGATAGCTTCTGCCAGCTCAATGTTCGCTGCATAGTCAGAGGTGTCGGAGAAGACCACATCGTCTTCACCGCTCTGCGCCAGCACCTGGAATTCGTGAGAGGCGCTACCGCCGATAGAACCGGTGTCGGCCTGTACGGCGCGGAAATCCAGCCCCATGCGGCTGAAGATTTTGCTGTAGGCCGCATACATTGCATCGTAGGTTTCCTGCAGGGATTCCTGAGAAGTATGGAAAGAGTAAGCATCTTTCATCAGGAATTCGCGGGAACGCATGACGCCGAAACGCGGACGCACTTCGTCGCGGAACTTGGTCTGGATCTGATAGAAGTTCAGCGGCAGCTGTTTGTAAGAGCTAAGCTCGTTACGAATCAGGTCTGTAATAACTTCTTCATGAGTTGGGCCGAGTACGAACGGACGCTCGCCACGGTCAACAAAACGCAGCAGTTCCGGACCGTACTGTTCCCAACGACCACTCTCTTGCCACAAATCGGCTGGCTGAACCACCGGCATCGACACCTCGATCGCACCGGCGTTGTTCATCTCTTCACGCACGATGTTTTCGACTTTTTTCAGAACGCGCACGCCGGTCGGCAGCCAGGTATATAACCCGGAGGCCAGCTTGCGGATCATCCCGGCGCGCAGCATCAGCTGATGGCTGATCACCTCGGCGTCGGCAGGTGTCTCCTTGAGAGTGGAGAGCAGGTATTGGCTAGTACGCATGTTGTTACGGTTCCAGTTGGAAGGTAGAACAGGCTCAAGGTGAGCCTGGGACAAAAAAAGTGATTTAGTTTACCAGTGCAAAAGAAATGTCAAAAGAGAAGGGCGTGAATTTAACGCGGTTCCAGCGCAAAGACTTCAAAACCTGCGTCGGTGACGCGCCAGCGAACGTTAAAATCATGCAGCCAGACGGCATAGGTTTTGCCCGTTTCCTCACCTTTACGATAGGCCGGGCGCGGGTCCTGCGCCAGTACTTCGCGGATAAACAGCGTTAACTGCGGATAACGCTTCTCCAGCGTCAAAAGCTGCTTTTCGACCTCTGCGGTAAAACTCACCGCCATCTCTGCAGCTGGCGCACTTTGCGCATAGCTGGCACTGGCATCGGGAAGCGATTCGGCAAAGGGGAGATACGGTTTGATATCCACCACCGGCGTCCCATCTACCAGATCCAGACTGCCGAGCTTCAGAATCACGCTGTCTTTATGGCAAACAACCTCTTTCAGCTCTACCAGCGACATACCAATCGGGTTAGGGCGGAAAGTGGAGCGCGTAGCGAAAACACCCATTCTGGTATTACCGCCGAGGCGCGGTGGACGCACAGTCGGACGCCAGCCGCCTTCCATCGTTTGATGAAAGACGAAAAGGATCCATAAATGGCTGAACGCTTCCAGGCCGCGAACGGCGTCGGCCTGGTTGTAGGGAGCAATGAGATGCAGTTCGCCGTTGGCGCTTTTTACCAGACCTGGCTGGCGCGGAACGGCGAATTTTTCTTTATAGGGCGAGCGAATAACGCCTATTTGCTCGAATTGGAAACTGCTCATTTCGCCGTGATGTTAAGCGCAGAACCGATACATACAGCCTGACGATAGCAACCTGGCGTACCGCTGGTGACTTCGCAGCTATGCAGTAATACCGCATTGGCTTTCATTTTAGAGGCGTTGATTTGCATCCGCTTACGTGCGGTTGGAATGCTCGGCGGAGAGTCCTGATTAGAGGCCTGGCAAGAGTCGCCACTGACTTCACCGAGATCGCGGAACGGTTTGCCGACTAATTCTTCTGCATTGGTATAAATTCGGACCGGCGTGGCGCGCGGCGCTTTCGGTTTTGCAGGCTCCGCTTTCGGCTGGGGTGCAGTGCTTTGAACGGGTTCGACAGGGGATCTGCTTAACATGGAACAGCCGCTTAGCATGAGTGCTACTAAACAGATCGGTAAAGCACGCATAGTATTTCCTCAATGTATGATCAAAACGTCAATATTGAATCAGGAGCTTGTAAAAATGACAAGACGGGCAAGCGCCCGTCCTGAATGATATTACAAATTGTGGAAACAGCCTAAAAATTACCAGCCTTTAACAGCGCCGCCGTTAAACACTTTGTTTGCTGCTTCGTAAACTTCGTCAGACTGATAAGCCTGGACGAATTTCTTCACGTTCTCGGCGTCTTTGTTATCTTCACGCGTCACGATCAGGTTTACGTACGGGGAGTCTTTATCTTCGACAAAGATACCGTCTTTCGCCGGAGTCAGGCCAATCTGGCTGGCATAGGTGGTATTGATAACTGCCAGAGCGATTTGCGCGTCGTCCAGAGAGCGAGGCAGCTGCGGTGCTTCCAGCTCAACAATTTTCAGATTTTTTGGGTTCTCAACAACATCAAGAACGGTCGGCAGCAGGCCAACGCCATCTTTCAGTTTGATCAAGCCCACTTTTTGCAGCAGCAGCAGTGAACGACCAAGGTTAGTTGGGTCGTTTGGCACGGCAACCTGCGAACCATCCTGCAGTTCATCCAGTGATTTGATTTTCTTGGAGTAACCTGCAATCGGATAAACAAAAGTGTTGCCTACTGCGACCAGTTTGTAGCCACGATCTTTCAGTTGCTGATCAAGGTACGGTTTATGCTGGAAGGCGTTGGCGTCGATATCGCCTTTGCTCAATGCTTCGTTTGGCAGAACATAGTCGTTGAAGGTTACCAGCTCAACGTCCAGGCCATATTTGTCTTTCGCAACTTTCTGCGCGACTTCTGCAACCTGCTGTTCGGCACCAACAATCACGCCGACTTTAATGTGGTTTGGATCTTTTTCATCCTGACCGCAGCCTACCAGTGCCAGTGATCCAATCAGGGCTCCCACTGCCGCAAAGGTTTTGAATTTGAACGCCATACCTTATTCCTTCTTCAATTATTTATGTTGTGTTGAACGTTACTTGCGAGTGACAGCCCGGACGATGCGGTCGCCTGCGAACTGAATTAAATAAACCAGAATGACCAGCAATACCAGTACCGTATTCATCACCGTCGCGTTGTAGCCGATGTAGCCATACTGATAGCCAATCTGACCTAAACCACCGGCACCGACTGCACCACCCATCGCGGAATAACCGACCAGGGTAATCAGGGTGATAGTCGCAGCATTCACCAGACCCGGCAATGCTTCCGGTAACAGCACTTTACGGACGATCTGCATCGGCGTGGCACCCATTGCGCGGGAAGCTTCAATTAGCCCGGTTGGGATCTCCAGCAGAGCGTTCTCGACCATACGGGCAATAAACGGTGCTGCACCAACGGTTAACGGAACAATCGCTGCCTGCAAACCAATCGATGTACCGACAATAACGCGGGTAAACGGAATCATCCATACCAGCAAGATAATGAACGGGATAGAACGGAAAATGTTCACAATCGCAGAAACGGTACGATACAGCTTCGCGTTAGCAATAATTTGCCCCGGGCGCGTAACATAAAGCAGGACGCCGACCGGCAGACCAATCACAAACCCAAAAAATCCGGATACGAAGGTCATTGCCAGCGTTTCCCATACGCCACGAACCAGCAGCCACATCATCGGCTCAGACATAACCCAGTACCTCTACTTTTACATGGTGTTCCTGCAGCCAGGCAATGGCGGCTTGCGTATCTTGTTGTGTGCCGTGCATTTCAGTCAGCATGATGCCGAACTTAACGCCACCGGCGTAATCCATCTGCGCGCTAATAATGTTGTTGTTGACGTTGAAACGACGCGCGGTTTCAGAAAGCAGTGGGGCATCGACCGATTGACCGGTAAACTCCAGACGCAGCATCGGCACGCAGTCAGTGAATGGCTCCGCTTGCAGACGCTCCTGATAATCTTCCGGGATATCCAGATGCAGGGTCGACTGAATAAACTTCTGCGCCAGCGGCGTTTTCGGATGCGAGAACACTTCACTTACCGTGTCCTGCTCGATCAGTTCGCCATTACTGATGACCGCCACGCAATCACAAATGCGCTTCACAACGTCCATTTCGTGGGTGATCAACAGAATCGTCAAACCCAGACGGCGGTTAATGTCTTTCAGCAGTTCGAGAATAGAACGTGTCGTTGCCGGGTCCAGCGCGCTGGTGGCTTCATCACACAGCAATACTTTGGGATTGCTGGCTAATGCACGGGCAATCGCCACACGTTGTTTCTGCCCACCGGAAAGATTCGACGGGTAGCTATCATGCTTATCGCCAAGACCAACCAATGACAGCAATTCCGTCACGCGACGTTTGATCTCGTCTTTCGGTGTATTGTCCAGCTCCAGCGGCAGAGCCACGTTGCCAAAAACAGTACGCGAAGAGAGCAGGTTAAAATGCTGGAAAATCATACCAATCTGGCGGCGAGCTTTGGTCAACTCGGATTCTGACAGCGTGGTCAGTTCCTGTCCATCGACCAGCACGCTACCCTCGGTTGGGCGCTCCAGCAGGTTTACACAACGTATAAGCGTACTCTTACCCGCGCCTGAGGCACCGATAACGCCATAAATTTGCCCAGCTGGCACATGCAGGCTGACGTTGTTCAACGCCTGGATGGTGCGGGTGCCCTGGTGGAACACTTTGGTGATATTCGAAAGTTTTATCATTGATTATTTATTATCGTCATTAAGTTAGTCGTGGCATTTCGAATGCCTGAAACGGGCAACGCCGTCAATGAAATGGATGTTAAGGCATCCAGACGTCTAAATCAATCAGGTTTATGCGAAGAGCACTTTCTTGCAGGTCGAAACATGCGATACTAGCGTCACATGCCTTATTAAGGAGCTATAAAAGGTGGCGAAGAGCGTACCCGCAATTTTTCTTGACCGTGATGGCACCATTAATGTCGATCACGGCTATGTCCATGAGATCGATAACTTTGAATTTATCGACGGTGTTATTGACGCCATGCGCGAGCTAAAAAAAATGGGCTTCGCGCTGGTGGTAGTCACCAACCAGTCTGGCATTGCTCGCGGTAAATTTACTGAAGCACAGTTTGAAACGCTGACCGAGTGGATGGACTGGTCGCTGGCGGACCGCGATGTCGATCTGGATGGTATCTATTATTGCCCGCATCATCCGCAGGGTAGTGTTGAAGAGTTTCGCCAGGTCTGCGACTGCCGCAAACCACATCCGGGGATGCTTTTGTCGGCACGCGATTATTTGCATATTGATATGGCTGCTTCTTATATGGTGGGCGATAAATTAGAAGATATGCAGGCAGCTGCTGCGGCGAACGTGGGAACAAAAGTGCTGGTGCGTACGGGTAAACCTGTTACGCCTGAAGCAGAAAACGCGGCGGATTGGGTGTTAAATAGCCTGGCAGACCTGCCGCAAGCGATAAAAAAGCAGCAAAAACCGGCGTAATGATTAAAAGATGAGCGGTTGAAATAAAAATGCATTTTTCCGCTTGTCTTCCTGAGCCGACTCCCTATAATGCGCCTCCATCGACACGGCGGATGTGAATCACTTCACACAAACAGTCGGTTCGGTTGAAGAGAAAAATCCTGAAATTCAGGGTTGACTCTGAAAGAGGAAAGCGTAATATACGCCACCTCGCGACAGTGAGCTGAAAGCCGCGTCGCAACTGCTCTTTAACAATTTATCAGACAATCTGTGTGGGCACTCGAAGATACGGATTCTTAACGTCGCAAGACGAAAAATGAATACCAAGTCTCAAGAGTGAACA